>NZ_JBEYER010000093.1:0-27165 GCF_040634005.1 Micromonospora sp. NPDC007271 | reverse complement strand
GAGGCGGACGCGGTGTTCAGCACGTACCGGCCGGACAGCGTGCTGGGCCGGCTCGATCCGTCCCTTTTGCCGGCTAACTCCCGACAGAAAGTGCAAGATCGCGCGGGAGAGAGGGGGAACGGGGGAGGGGGAGAGGGGGGTGGGGGGTTAGGGGTGGGGGAGGGTGGTGGCGAGGAGTTCGGCGATCTGGGCGGTGTTGAGGGCGGCGCCCTTGCGGAGGTTGTCGCCCGTCACGAAAAGGTCCAGGGCGCGGGGGTCGTCGACGGCGCGGCGGATGCGGCCCACCCAGGACGGGTCGGTGCCGACCGCGTCGATCGGCATCGGGAACTCGCCCGCGGCCGGGTCGTCGACCAGGATCACGCCGGGGGCGTTGCGCAACGCCTCCCGGGCGCCCTCGGCGTCCACCTCGGTGGCGAAGACGGCGTGCACCGCGACCGAATGGCCGGTCACCACCGGCACGCGTACGCAGGTGGCGGAGACCTTGAGGTCAGGCAGTCCGAGGATCTTGCGCGACTCGTTGCGCATCTTCATCTCCTCGGACGACCAGCCGCCGTCGGCCAGCGAGCCGGCCCAGGGCACGACGTTGAGCGCCAGCGGGGCCGGGAACGGCCCCAGCTCGTCGCCGACCGCCTGCCGCACGTCGCCGGGACGGGAGCCGAGCCCCTGGTCCCCGGCGATCTTGCCGAGCTGCGCGTGCAGCGCGTCCACGCCGGCCTGCCCCGCCCCGGACACCGCCTGGTAGGACGCGAGCACCAGCTCGCGGAGGCCGTACTCGCGGTGCAGCGGGGCGACCGCCACGATCATCGCCAGGGTGGTGCAGTTGGCGTTGGCGATGATCCCCTTGGGCCGGTTGCGCACCTGCTCGGGGTTGATCTCGGGGACCACCAGCGGGACGTCCCGGTCCATCCGGAACGCGCCAGAGTTGTCCACCACCACCGCGCCCCGGCCGACCGCGACCGGTGCCCACTCGGCCGAGACCTCGTCCGGGACGTCGAACATCGCCACGTCCACGCCGTCGAACGCCTCGGGGGTGAGCGCCTGGACGGTGAGCAGCTCACCCCGGCACTGCACCTGCCGCCCGACCGAGCGCTCGGAGGCGAGCAGCCGGATCTCGCCCCAGACGTTGCGCCGGGCGGAGAGCAGCTGGCACATCACGGTACCGACGGCACCGGTCGCTCCGACCACGGCGAGGGTGGGCAGCGACGACATGGCCGGCTACCGCCCGGTGCCCGCGTAGACCACGGCCTCGGTCTCGCCGCCCAGATCGAAGGCGTCGTGGATGGCCCGGACCGCCTTGTCGAGGTCGGTGTCCCGGCAGACCACGGAGACCCGGATCTCCGAGGTGGAGATCATCTCGATGTTCACCCCGGCCGCGCCGAGGGCGGCGAAGAACCCGGCCGCGACGCCCGGGTGCGAGCGCATGCCGGCGCCGATCAGGGAGACCTTGCCGACGTGGTCGTCGTAGAGCAGTCCCTTGAACTTGACCAGATCCTGGATCTTGCTGAGCGCCGCCATGGCGGTCGGGCCGTCGGTCTTGGGCAGGGTGAACGAGATGTCGGTGCGGCCGGTGCCCTCGGTGGAGACGTTCTGCACGATCATGTCGATGTTGATCTCAGCACCGGCCACGGTGTCGAAGATCCGCGCCGCGGCACCCGGCTCGTCGGGCACCCCGACGATGGTGATCTTCGCTTCGCTGCGGTCGTGGGCGACCCCGGTGATCATGGCCTGTTCCACGGGAAGGTCCTCCATCGCTCCGGTGACCATCGTGCCGGTGTTGGTCGAGTATGACGAACGGACATGGATCGGCAAGCCTGCTCGCCGCGCGTACTCGACGCTACGCAGGTGCAGCACCTTCGCGCCGCAGGCGGCCAGCTCCAGCATCTCCTCGTAGGTGATCGTCTTGATGTGCCGGGCGTCCGGCACGATCCGCGGGTCGGCGCTGAAGATGCCGTCCACGTCCGTGTAGATCTCGCAGACGTCCGCCTCGAGCGCGGCGGCGAGCGCCACCGCGGTGGTGTCCGAGCCGCCCCGACCGAGCGTGGTGACGTCCTTGGTGTCCTGCGAGACACCCTGGAAGCCGGCCACGATGACCACCGCGCCCTCGTCCAGGGCACCCTTGAGGCGGCCCGGGGTGACGTCGATGATCCGCGCCTTGCCGTGCGCGGAGGTGGTGATCACGCCCGCCTGCGAGCCGGTGAACGAGCGGGCCTCGTACCCCAGGTTGTGGATGGCCATGGCGAGCAGCGCCATGGAGATCCGCTCGCCGGCGGTGAGCAGCATGTCCAGCTCGCGGCCGGGCGGCAGGGGGCTGACCTGGTGGGCCAGGTCGAGCAGCTCGTCGGTGGTGTCGCCCATCGCCGAGACCACCACGACCACGTCGTCCCCGGACTTGCGGGCGGCCACGATGCGCTCGGCCACGCGCTTGATCCGCTCGGCGTTGGCGACGGAGGACCCGCCGTACTTCTGCACCACGAGTGCCACGACGGCGCACTCCCTCCCAGCGACGACCCTGAGCGTGCCGACGCCGCCGGGTCTCGGCCCGGCGGCGCGCGTCAGACCTCCTCAGGTTATCTGGCGTCGCACGCCGCGGGGCCGGGTGATCCCACCATCCGGCCCGGGCGTGGGGCGGCTCACCGGGGCCGGACACGCCGCCTCGGCCGCGCGACACGCCGGCACGACAGCCGTACGGCAGGCTCCCCAGACCCCTCCTCGCACCGCAGAATGTCCCGGTGCACGCTCACCTCCGCGTAGCCCGGCGGCTGGCCGGCGTCCTGGCGATCGCCCTACCGGCGCTGCTGGCCGCCTGCACCGCCTACTCGCCGCCACCTGCCCCGCTCGACACCGCCGACCCCGCCCCCGGAGAGGTGGACGCGGCCCGCGACGAGCTGGCCGCACTGGCGGCGGCCGCCCAGGACCGCCACCTCACCGCGAGGTACACCCTGGCCCCGGCGGACGGCCCCGACCGGATGATCTCGGTGACCAGCGCGAACGACGGCTCCTGGCGGGTGGACGTGCCCGGTTGGGGACAGGGCGGCAGCGTCGACGTCTCGCTCGCCGCCACCGCGGACGGGCTGTTCCAGTGCGCGCTGCCGTCGGCCGGCCGTCCCGAGCCGGCGAGCTGCGTACGCCTCGGCGACCCCGACGACGCCCTGCCGGGGAAGCTGGACCCCCGGGTACAGCACCCGTTCACGGACTGGCTGGCGGTGCTCACCGACCGGCGGGCGCCGCTCGCGGTCTCGCCGGCCGCCCCGCTGGCCGGCGTGGACGGCCAGTGCTACTCGGTGGAGTCGACGTCCGCCTCCCTGAACGCCCCGCTGGACGTGGGCATCTACTGCTACCGGCCGGACGGCACGCCGGCCGGGGTCCGGGCCGCCTTCGGCACGGTGAAGCTGGCCGGCGAGCCCGGCGCGGCGCCCGCCACCGTGCAGCTGGCCGGGCCGGTCACCGAGGGCGAGCCGGTCGGCCGGGAGAAACCCGCGGAGAGCGCGACCCCCGGAACGTCGTGACGCTCTGTCCGTTACGGGTGCTTTTGGCCACATCCGGCCGACCCAACGAAAAGGGCGAACGACGCATCCGGCACGCTCCTTCCCATGGCTGACCTCACCCCGCTGCTCGCCTTCCGCTGGAGCCCCCGGGCCTTCGCCCCGGACGCGGAACTCGCCGACGACGAAGCCGCCTCGCTGCTGGAAGCCGCCCGCTGGGCGCCCTCGGCGGGCAACGCCCAGCCGTGGCGGTTCGTGCTGGGGCACCGGCAGGACGAGATCTGGAAGCGGATCTTGGTCAGCCTCGCCGAGGGCGACCAGCGCTGGGCGCGGCACGCCTCCGCACTGCTGGTCGGCGCGCACACCGGCGCCGGCGATCCGGAGCGCGCCGCGTACGACCTCGGCCAGGCCGTCGCCCACCTGACCGTGCAGGCCACCGCGCTCGGCCTGCACGTGCACCAGCTCGACCGCTTCGACCGGGCCGGCCTCGCCGCCGAGCTGGACCTGCCGGCCGGGATCCGGCCGCTGGTGGTGGCCGCCGTCGGCCGCCTCGGCGACCCGTTCTCGCTCCCGGCGGACCTGCTCACCCGGGAAACCGCGCTCCGCCGCCGCCACCCCCTCGCCACCCTGCTGCTGCGCTGACCCGCGCCCCTCCGCGGCACCGGCCCACGCCCCAGGACTCGGACAAGATCCGGGAAGCTGCTGCCTCAACGTGCCGCGACGGCACCCGCCGCACCCGCTTCGGCGAGACCGCGGCAGCCGGCGAGACGGCCGGGCCGGACGCCCGCGCGACGACTGGACCAGAGGCTGACAAACCTACCCGCGTGCCGGGTTGACCTGCGCGCCTGAGGCCGTCGAGCAATTCTGGATCCGGCCGCGAGCCCGGGCGCGGATGCTCCGCCATGGCACCGGCGGCGGCTGGGATCCGTGTCTCAAATGACGGACGCAGCTACCACGGGGCCTCGTGATCACGTAGGGTCACCCTGTCATGTGGCAGGCGTACCTTCTCCTTGGCTGCCGCGGCGAGGCCTGAACGGCCGGCACCTCGTCGCGGAGTTGAACCGCGCCGTCCAGCACATCCGAGCCTCTTTCGGCATCGCCCCGGCAACGTCGCCGGCATCGCGCCGACACCTTCCGATCTGCTGACGCCACATGCCCCCAGGGAGCAACCCGAGATGGCTGACATCGCCACCGACCCCGAAACCGATCCGATCGCCCGGCAGCGCCCCAGCCGCATGCCGTTCCGCCGTTACCTGCCCTACCACCGGCAGTTCCAGATCGACCTGCCCGACCGCAGCTGGCCCACCCGCCAGGTCGAGGCCGCGCCGCGCTGGTGTGCGGTGGACCTCCGCGACGGCAACCAGGCGCTGATCGACCCGATGTCGCCGGAGCGCAAGCGCCGGATGTTCCAGCTGCTCGTGCAGATGGGCTACAAGGAGATCGAGGTCGGCTTCCCCTCGGCCAGCCAGACCGACTACGACTTCGTCCGGCAGCTGATCGAGCAGGACCTGATCCCCGAGGACGTCACCATCCAGGTGCTCACCCAGTGCCGGGAGCACCTGATCGACCGGACCTTCGAGTCGCTGCGCGGCGCCCGCCGGGCCATCGTGCACTTCTACAACTCCACCTCGACGCTCCAGCGCCGGGTGGTCTTCGGCCTGGACCGGGACGGCATCACCGACATCGCCACCACCGGCGCCCGGCTCTGCCAGAAGTACGCGGAGATCCACACCCCGGACACCGACATCCACTACGAGTACTCCCCCGAGTCGTACACCGGCACGGAGCTGGAGTACGCGCTGGAGGTCTGCGCCAAGGTCATCGAGGTGGTCGACCCGACCCCGGACCGCAAGCTGATCGTGAACCTGCCGGCCACCGTCGAGATGGCCATGCCGAACGTGTACGCCGACTCGATCGAGTGGATGCACCGACACCTGCCCCGGCGGGACAGTCTGGTGCTGAGCCTGCACCCGCACAACGACCGGGGCACCGGCGTGGCCGCCGCCGAACTGGGCCTGCTGGCCGGGGCGGACCGGGTCGAGGGCTGCCTGTTCGGCAACGGCGAGCGCACCGGCAACGTCGACCTGGTGACGCTCGGGCTGAACCTGTTCTCCCAGGGCATCGACCCGATGATCGACTTCTCGAACATCGACGAGGTCAAGCGGGCCGTCGAGTACTGCAACCAACTGCCGGTGCACGAGCGGCACCCGTACGCGGGAGACCTGGTCTACACCGCCTTCTCCGGCTCCCACCAGGACGCGATCAAGAAGGGCTTCGACGCCCTGCACGCCGACGCCGCGGCGGCCGGTGTCCCGGTCGACGAGTTCACCTGGGCGGTGCCGTACCTGCCGATCGACCCGAAGGACCTGGGCCGCACCTACGAGGCGGTCATCCGGGTCAACTCGCAGTCCGGCAAGGGCGGCGTCGCGTACATCATGAAGACCGAGTACCAGCTCGACCTGCCGCGCCGGCTCCAGATCGAGTTCTCCGGCGTGGTCCAGCAGGTCACCGACCACGACGGCGGCGAGGTCGAGCCGGCCGACATGTGGGAGATCTTCGCCCGCAACTACCTGGTCGACCACCAGGTCGACCCCACGGTCACGGTGTCCGACTACACGATCGGCACCACCGAGGGCAAGGTCGAGATCGAGGCTCAGGTCGGCTTCGGCGGCGAGGTTCACCCCCTTACCGCCGTCGGCAACGGCCCGATCGACGCGTACGTCAACGCGCTGCAGTCCCTGGGCGTGGCCGTACGCGTGCTCGACTACCACGAGCACGCGCTCACCTCCGGCGAGGACGCGCAGGCCGCCGCGTACGTCGAGTGCGAGGTGGACGGCCGCACGGTCTGGGGTGTCGGGGTGGACGCGAACATCGTGACCGCCTCGGTGAAGGCGGTCACCAGCGCGGTCAACCGCTCTCGCGCCTGACCTGCGAGGAGGGGCCCCTTGTCGACACCGGGTGTCAACAAGGGGCCCCTGCTCCGCCGGAGACGCTAAGAAGGGCCCCTTCCTTTCCCCGGGCGGTGGATGAGGAGGGCGGCCAGCACGGCGCCGAGCAGCAGCAGGCCGGCGCACCAGAGCATCGCCCCGCGGAACGCGCCGGCCAGCGCCCCCTTCTGCTCGTAGCCGGTGCCGGAGAGGCCGACCAGCAGCGGCAGCGCGGCCACCGCCAGCAGGCCACCGGCCCGGGAGGCGGCGTTGTTGAAGCCGCTCGCCACCCCGGCGAACCGGTCCGCCACCGCCGCCAGCACCGACGTGGTCAGCGGCGCCACCACCAGGGTCAGGCCCGCGCCGAACAGGACCACCCCGGGCAGCACGTCCGTCCAGTACGACGCCCCCGGCCCGATCCCACGCAACAGCAGCAGGCCGGCCGCGGCGACCACCGGCCCGACGGCCAGCGGCAGCCGTGGGCCGATCTTGGCCGACAGCGCCCCGGCCCGGGGCGAGCCGACCAGGAGCAGCAGGGTCATCGGCACGGTGGCCAGGCCCGTGAGCAACGCCGACCAGCCGATCCCGTTCTGCAGGTAGATCGCGAGGAAGAAGGTGAACCCGCTGAGGGCCGCGTACACGACCACGGTGAAGACGTTCAGCACCGAGAAGAGCCGGCTGCCGAACAGCTTGGTGGGCAGCATGGCGGCTTCCCCGCGCCGCCGCTCGACCAGCACGAAGAGCGCCATGGCGAGCACCCCGACCAGCGCCGACGCCAGCACCGCCGGGGAGCGGCCGCCGCGTGCCGGCGCGTCGATCAGGGCGTAGGTGACCCCGCCGAGGCCCAGCGCGCCGAGCAGCGCGCCGACGATGTCGAACCGCCGCTTCGCCCCGGCGCGCGAGACGGCCACGTCCCGGCTCTCCGGCACCCAGCGCAGCGTGGCGAGCACCACCGCGACGGCCAGCGGCACGTTGATGAAGAAGATCGACCGCCAGGAGAGCGCGTCGATCAGGAACCCGCCGAGGAGCGGGCCGAGCGCGGTGGAGACCCCGGACAGCCCGGACCAGGTGCCGATCGCCCGCCCCCGGTCGTCCGGGTGGAAGCTGGCCTGAAGCACGGAGAGCGAGCCGGGGGTGAGCAGCGCCCCGCCGGCGCCCTGCAGGAACCGGGCCACGATCAGCCAGCCGGTCCCCTGCGACAGCCCGCAGAGCACGGATGCTCCCGCAAACCAGACCACGCCGAACAGGAAGATCCGCCGGCGCCCGAACCGGTCGCCGAGCGCGCCCCCGAGCAGGACGAACGCGGCCAGCATCAGCAGATAGCCGTTCACGGTCCACTGGAGATCCGCGACGTTGGCCTTCAGTTCCGCACCGAGCCGGGGCAGTGCCACGTTGACCACCGTGGTGTCCAGGAACACCATGCCGGAGGCGAGGATCGCGGCGAGCAGGGTGCCCCGCCCACCGGCGGTGCCCATGCGGAGGGCGGAAGCGGGTGCGGTCATGGGTAATCACTCTGCCCGCGCTCCACTTCCGACGCCACGAATCACGGAAACCCCCGCCGGGGTACTGTGCGGACTCGCCTGGAGCACGCAAGCTGAAGAGGTGTCGTCTGTGCGTACGAAATCAGTAGCCCGCGCCGGACTGGCGGTCGCGCTCGCCGCGGCGGTCGCCCTGGGCGTGGCCGGCTGCGCGCCGGCGCTCGACGAGCCGGCCCCGCCGGCCGGCAGTGACACCGCGGACGTCACGAAGCAACTCGACGAGCTGGCCGTGGCCGCCGCCGGGTCGATGAAAGGCTACAGCCGCTCCCGCTTCCCGCACTGGCGGAAGACCGGCAAGAACTGCGACGTGCGGGACAGCGTGCTGCAGAAAGACGGCGAGAGCATCGAGCTCTCCGGCTGCAACGTGGTCGGCGGCAACTGGGAGAGCGCGTACGACGGGCTGGCCCTCGACGATCCGGCCCAGGTGGACATCGATCACGTGGTGCCGCTGGCCAACGCCTGGCGCTCGGGGGCGAACGAGTGGGACGACGCGAAGCGCGGCGACTTCGCCAACGACCTGACCCGACCGCAGCTCGTGGCGGTTTCCGCCCGCTCCAACCGGGCAAAGGGTGATCAGGACCCGTCCCAGTGGAAGCCGGCGAACCGGTCGTACTGGTGCCAGTACGCCACGGACTGGGTGACGGTCAAGCACTACTGGCGGCTGACGGTGACCAGTGCCGAGAAGGCCGCCCTCACCGATATGTTGGAGGGCTGCAAGTGAGCGAGGTGCCGGAGAGTACACCGGGTGGCACGCGCGAGGACGCGGCGGCGGCCACCGACGGCGGGACCGCTGCCGGCTCCACCTCGGCCGGGATGACGGTCGACGGCACGCCGGCCGGCACCGCCGACGTCCCCGGCGCGGGCATGTCCGCCGACACCACCCCGCCCGGCGGCGCCCCGGGGGGTGCGGGCCCGCAGGAGCGGACCAGCGACATCACGGCCGGCCCGGGCGGCGTGATGACCGACGAGGTCGGCGTGGTGACCGGCGAGCTGACGCTGCGCACGGAGTACGCGGACGGCCAGGTCACCCTGCGCGTGCAGTACAAGGACGCCGACGAGTGGTACGCGGTGACCGGTGGGCGGGTGCCGCTGGCCGACCCGGCCGGTCTGGACGCCGTGCACACCATCGCGGTGGCCCTGCTCAACCGCCCGGAGGGCTGAACCGGGCTGAGTGCGGCTGGTCGGGTCGGGTGCGGCCAAACGACGTGCACGACAAATGCGTTGCGGATCGCCCCAGCTCCATGAACACTGTTCACGTGCTGTGTCCAAGTACGATCCAGCCCGCTGGAGAGTGGTGTACGCCCTGGTCAGCGCCGAGCGCACGTTGTCGCCTCGGCGAAGGCTCCTGCCGCTGACCCCATCTCCACTACCGGCGTTCACCGGCAGTGAGTCTCCCCGCGAGGCCGAGCATCGACGCTCGGCGCGTTTCCCGACCTTTCGGAAACTCTCGCCAGGAGATGCCACTTGTCCCCCGATAAGAACGGCTCCGCGCTGCACGCATTCTTCACCTGCATGCGGTGCGGGATCAGCGTTTCCCCGAACACCCCTTCGGGTCGGATCCGCAACCACTGCCCCAACTGCCTGAACAGCAGGCACACCACGATGCGGGAACCGCACACCACCGACGGTACGTGCGGTGCCCGGATGCAACCGATCTCGATCGCGGTGCTGCGCAGCGGCGACTGGACGCTCATCCAACGCTGCACCGGTTGCTCGGAGCTCGCCGACGACCACATCGAGCCAGACGACAACCAGCTGCTCCTCATCCGACTCGCGATCCGGCCGCTCGCGCAGCCACCGTTCCCGCTGGAGCATCTCGGCGCCCTCTGGGCGGCGGGTTGATCAGGGGCGCCGACCATGCCACGCCGGAACAATCAGCGGCCGGAGCGACGGCAGCCGCACGGCCGGGCGCAACGCCCGAAACGGATGCACGGCAGGAACCGCGACGAGTACGGCGAGTCGTTCCGATGCCTGCACTGTCGTCTCGACGTGCCGGTGTCCGCCCCGGGCACGGCACACCGTAACCACTGCCCGAACTGTCTGAGCAGCAAGCATGTCGACCGGTCGTCTCCCGGCGACCGCGCCTCGACCTGCCACGCCCGGATGGAACCCATCTCGATCGCCGTTCGCGGCGACGGGGAGTGGGTGATCATCCACCGCTGCGTCGGCTGCGGCGGCCTCGGCTCGAACCGGGCCGCGGGGGACGACAACGCCCTGGCGCTGACCAGGCTGGCCGTGACGGCGATCCGCCATCCCGGGTCGCCGTTGCGGATCCAGATGACCGTACCCGCCGAATGACACGATCGGCGGGTGGGCCCGGACGTCGGTCCGGGCCCACCCGCCCGTTCGCCTGATGGGCGGTGGCCGACCCGTCCGGGCCGGACGACAACCGTCAGGGCGTCGGGATCAGCTCGCCGGGATCGCCCGGTGCCGCGCCCTCGTCCGGCCGGACCAGTTCCGGCTCCACCTCGTGGGGCCGGATCCGGCCGGCGGCGATGTCCTCGGCGTAGTGGCAGGCCACCCGGTGTCCGCTGAGCATCTCGCGCAGCGCCGGCCGCTCGTCGGCGCACCGGGTCGGCTGGGTCCACGGGCAGCGGGTGTGGAACCGGCAGCCGGCCGGCGGGTTCGCCGGGGAGGGCAGGTCACCGGCGAGCAGGATCCGCTCGCGGCGGTCCTCCACGTCCGGATCCGGCACCGGCACCGCCGACATCAGCGCCCGGGTGTACGGGTGCAGCGGCTCGGCGTAGAGCTGGTCACTCGGCGCCTCCTCGACCAGCGCGCCCAGATACATCACGCCGACCACGTCGGAGATGTGCCGAACCACGGCCAGGTCGTGTGCGATCACCAGGTAGGTCAGGCCCAGGCTCTCCTGCAACTCGTCGAGAAGGTTGACCACCTGCGCCTGGATCGACACATCCAGCGCGGAGACCGGCTCGTCGGCAACGATCAGCTCGGGACCGAGCACCAGCGCCCGGGCAATGCCGATGCGCTGCCGCTGGCCGCCGGAGAACTCGTGCGGATAGCGGGAGAGCGCCCACTTCGGCAACCCGACGGCGTCCAGCGTCTCCCCGATGATCTTCCGGCGCTCGTCCCGGTTGGCGCCGATGCCGTGCGTCTGCAGGCCCTCGGTGAGAATCGACTCGACGTTCTGCCGCGGATCCAGGCTGGACATCGGGTCCTGGAAGATCATTTGCATGCGGCGCCGCATCGACCGCAGCTTGCCGGCGGGGAGCCTGGTCAACTCGACGCCGTCGAAGCTCACCTCACCGCCGGTGGGCGGAGTGAGCTGCAGCAGCGCCCGGCCGAGGGTGGACTTGCCGCAGCCGGACTCGCCGACCAGGCCGTACGTCTTCCCGCGCGGGATGCTCAGGTCGACGCCGTCGACCGCTTTGACGTGCCCGACCGTCCGGTCGAAGAGCACCCCCCGCTTGATCGGAAAATGCACCTTCAGGTCGCGTACCTCGACGAGAATGTCGTTCTCGCTCACGCTGACTCCTCCTCCCGCGGGACGGGCACGGGGTTCGCTGCGGCGGCCTGCGCCACCCCCGGCAGCGGGGCGGGGTTGACGCACCGGTAGCTGCGCGCGTCATGGGTGAGCACCAGCTCCGGGGGCTCGCCCAGGCACTCGTCGACCTGGCGCCCGCAACGCGGGGCGAAGGCGCAGCCGTCCGGCCAGGACAGGACATCGCGCACCGAGCCGGGGATCGGGTTGAGCCGTTCGCCGCGTCCAGCGTCCAGCCGCGGCACCGAGCCGAGCAGGCCCACGGTGTACGGGTGCCGGGGCTCCCGGAACAGCGGCCGGCGGCGGGCGGTCTCCACCACCCGGCCGGCGTAGAGCACGTTGATGGTGTCGCACATGCCGGCCACGACGCCGAGGTCGTGCGTGATCATCACCAGCGCGGTGCCGGAGTCCCGGACCAGTTCCTTGAGCAGCTCCAGGATCTGCGCCTGGATGGTCACGTCCAGCGCGGTGGTCGGCTCGTCGGCGATCAGCAGCCGGGGCCGGCACGCCACCGCCATGGCGATCAGGGCGCGCTGCCGCATGCCGCCGGAGAGCTGATGCGGGTACTCCTTCAGCCGGCGGCGCGGGTCCGGGATACCGACCCGGTCGAGCAGCTCGGCGGCCTCCCTGGCGGCGGCATCGCCCTTCATCCCCCGGTGCCGAGCCAGCACCTCGGTCACCTGAAGCCCGATCGGGATCACCGGGTTCAACGACGAGAGCGGGTCCTGGAAGATCATCGCGATGTCCCGGCCCCGGATGTCCCGCCGCGACCGGTCGTCGAGCTGGAGCAGGTCGGTGCCGCCGAAGACCGCCTTGCCGCCGACCCGCAGGCCGGGTTGCTTGGGCAGCAGGCCCATGATGGCCAGCGACGTCACGCTCTTGCCGCAGCCGGACTCACCGACCAGGCCGACCACCTCGCCGGCGTCGACCGTGAAGGAGACGCCGTCCACGGCGTGCACCGTGCGCTGTCCGCGACGGGCGAAGGTGACGGAAAGGTCGTCCACTTCGAGCAGTGCCATGGTTGACCTACTTCCGCAGCTTCGGGTCGAGGGCCTCGCGCATCGCCTCACCGAGCAGGGTGAAGCCGAGCGCGGTGATGATGATGCCGAGCGCCGGATAGATCGCAAGCGCCGGCCGGATGCCGAGGTACGGCTGCGCGTCGGCGAGCATCACACCCCACTCCGGAATGGCCGAGTCGGGGTTGCCCAGACCGAGGAAGGAGAGCGCGGCGGCCTCGATGATCGCGGTGGCCAGGGTGAGCGTGGCCTGCACGATGACCGGAGCGATCGAGTTCGGCACCACATGGGTGAGCGCGATCCTGGACCGCTTCACGCCCAGCGAGGTCGCCGCCAGCACGTAGTCGCTGTTTGCCTGGGAGATCATCGAGCCGCGCAGCAGCCGGGCGAAGACCGGCACCGAGACCACACCGACCGCGATCATCACGGTGGTCAGGCTCGCCCCGAGCAGCGCGGCGATACTCACCGCGAGCAGCAGGCTCGGCATCGCCAGCAGCATGTCGATGAAACGCATCAGGGTGGTGTCGATCCACCGCCCCCATCGGCCGCCCAGGCCGGCCGCAGCCCCGGCGACGCCGCCGATGAACGCGCCGATGGCCAGACCGATCAGGGTGGAGACCACGCCGACCAGCAGGGTCTGTCGGGCGCCGACGATCAGCCGGCTGAACTCGTCGCGGCCCTGGTGATCGAAGCCGAGCCAGTGGTCGCCGGAGGGGCCGGGGATGATGCCCTGCCCGGACTTGACCAGGCCCTCGCGGATGCCGATCGAGTCGATCGGGGCATACGGGACGAAGAACGGCCCGATGACCGCGACCAGCACGAACAGCGCCAGGATGATCGCGCCGACGACGGCGGCCGGATTGCGCCGGAGCCGGCGGAACGCCTCCTTCCAGAGGCTCACCCCCTGCTCGTCGTTCCGGGCGGCCAGCTCGGCGAGCCGGTCCAGCTTCTCTCGCTTCTTGCCAGCGGTGATGGTCATCGCACCCTCACCCTCGGGTCGATCACGCTGTAGGAAAGGTCGACCAGGAGATTCACCAGTACGTACACCACCGCGATGATCATGATGAAGCCCATCAGCACCGGGTAGTCCCGCTGGCTGATCGCCTCGGCGACGAACGCGCCGATGCCGCTGTAGGCGAAGACGGTCTCGGTCAGCACCGCGCCGGAGAGCAGGCCGCCGGTGAGCAGACCGATCGAGGTGGCCACCGGCAGCATCGCATTGCGCAGCACGTGCCTGCGGCGGACGGTCCGCTCGGTCAAGCCCTTGGCCTCGGCGGTGCGGACGAAGTCCTCGTTGAGCACCTCCAGCACGCTGGCCCGCGTGATCCGGACGATGATCGCCAGCGGGATGCTGGCCAGCGCGAGGCCGGGTAGCACCAGATGCCAGAGCGCATCGGCGGCGGCGTCCCACTCGCGGGTCATCAGACCGTCGAGGACGAAGAAGTTGGTGACCCGGGTCGCTCCGAGGGTCGGGTCCTGCCGTCCGCTCGACGGGAACAGGTGCAGATTCTCGGCGAAGATCGCCTTGAGCACGTACGCCAGGAAGAAGACCGGGATGCAGATGCCGATCAGCGAGCCGCCGACCGAGGCGTGGTCGAGGAGACGGCCGCGCCGACGGGCGGCGAGGTAGCCCAGCGGGATGCCGATGCCCACCGCGATCACCATCGCCATGACGGTCAGCTCGACGGTGCCGGGGAACCGCTCCAGGAACTCGGTGGTGACCGCGCGCTTGGTGGCGGTCGAGGTGCCCAGGTCAAGCCGGATCATCCGGCGCAGGAAGCGCGCGTACTGAACCAGGATCGGCTCGTCGAGACCCAGGTTGCGCCGGATCGCGGCGCGCATCTCGGGCGTGCCCCGCTCGCCGAGAATCGCGGTCTCGGGCCCACCGGGAAGCCGGTGGAGCCAGATGAACAGCAGGATGGAGAGCCCGAACAGCGTCGGTATCAGCTGGAGCAGGCGTCTGACGATGAACCGGAACACGGTGGCCTCGAAGGGGGTGCGGAGGGGTGCGGGCGGGCACCGTGGACACAGTGCCCGCCCGACTTTGGTGCACTCAGGTCAGGACTTGAACTCTGCGGTCGCGAAACGCTCGTCGGTGAGCGGGCTCGGCTTGATGCCGGTCACGTCCTTACCGAACACGATCGCCGGCGGGGAGTGCGAGACCGGCACACCCGGCAGGAAGTCCATGAGCGCCTTGTTGATGGCCTTGTACTTCTCCACCCGGGCGGCCGGGTCGGCGGTGGTGTCGGCGTCCCTGAACTGGGCGAAGAGCTCCGCGTTGTTGAAGCCCCACTCGTCCTTGGGCCGGTCGAAGAAGGTGCCGATGAAGTTGTAGCCGTCGCCGTAGTCACCGGTCCAGCCAAGGAAGTGGATGTCGTGCTTGCTGCCGGAGGTGGTGGCGTTGAGGTAGTCCGGGCTCCACTTCAGCGGGATGGCCTGGACGTTGATGCCGACTGCCTTGAGGTCCGCCGAGAGCAGCTCGAAGATGTCCTTCGGGTTCGGCATGTACGGCCGGGTGACCTCGGTCGGGTAGTGGAAGCGGAGGGTCAGGTTCGACGCGCCGGCCTCGGCCAGCAGCTGCTTGGCCTTCTCCGGGTTGTAGTCGTACTTGGTGACGTCGCCGTTCCAGCCCTCGACCGTGTCGGGCATGAAGTTCAGCGCGACCTTCGCGCCCGGGGGCAGCTTGGAGTCGACCAGGGCCTGCCGGTTCAGCGCGTACGCGATCGCCTGGCGGACCCGGATGTCCTGGAGCTTCGGGTTCCCCTTCTGGTTGATCGCCAGGTAGAGGATGTTGAAGGCCGGACGGGTGAGGACGTTGAAGCCGTCCTTCTTCAGCGGCTCGACGTCGGCCGGGCCGACCAGGTCGTAGCCCTGGATGTCGCCGGAGCGCAGCGCCTGCTTGCGGGCGTTCTCGTCCGAGATGGTCTTGAAGATGATGGTCTTCAGCTTGGCCTTTTCACCGTGGTAGGCGTCGTTGCGCTCGATGGTGAGCGTCTTGTTGGCGACGTCCCAGGACTTGAACTTGAACGGGCCGGTGCCGGTCGGGTGCTCCGTCGCGTACGGCGGGTACTTGATGTCCTCCGCCGTGCCGCTGACGTTGTCGGCGTCGTACTGCTTGAGCGCCGTCGGGCTCTGCATCGCGAAGGACGGGAGCATCAACGCGGCCGGGATCTTGCTGGAGACCCGGGTGAAGGCCAGGTCGACAGTGGTGGCGTCCTTTGCGGTGCAGGACTTGAAGAGGCTCGGCGGCAGGTCGGCGTCCTCGTTCTTGGCGAAGCCGCCCATGACGTCCTGCCAGTACGCGGTCACGTCCGGGCTCTGCATGAGCCCCTTGGCGTTGTACCAGCGGTTGAAGTTGTAGCAGACAGCCTCGGCGTTGAAGTCGGTGCCGTCGTGGAACTTGACGCCGGAGCGGAGCTTGAAGGTCCAGACCGTGCCGGTCGAGTCCGGAGTCCAGGACTCGGCCAGGCCCGGCGTGACCTTGGTGCCACCCTCCTCGGGACGGACCAGGGTCTCGAAGACCTGACGGGCCACGCGAAGCGACTCGCCGTCGCTCGCGAAGCTGGGGTCGAGCACCTTCGGGTCTCCGGCTACGCCGAAGACGAGGGTGTCCTTCTTGCTACCTCCGGAACCATTGTCGCGGTCGCTCTCGGCGCAGCCTGCTACCGCGAGGGCCGCGACCGCGACGGCCGCGACTGCGGCCTTCGGCCTGGGTGCACGCATGGTGCTTCACCTCGTCCTTGGGGGTACGGACAACGTGGTGACAGGGGTCACCGATGGCGGTGACCATAGCCCCCGTTCGGACGGTCCGGAAACCGGCGGCAGGCGGGTTGGTATCGGATCGTGTCTTTCGGCGATCAGGGCATTCGATTCGAAGGCAAAACCTTTGCGTTGCCGAAGTTTCGTCGGTTCGGGGTGCCAGATTGTTACGTCGATCCGGCCCCGGAGTTACGTATCTGTTAGATCGCCTACCTGGACAGTGCGTCCCCATCGGTGCGGAAACACCAACGGCGGGCACCCCGAACGGGTACCCGCCGTCGCCGGTCGGGCGGCTCAGACCGCCCGACGGCCCTCGAACGCCCGGCCCAGGGTGATCTCGTCGGCGTACTCGAGGTCGCCGCCGACCGGCAGACCGCTCGCCAGCCGGGTCACCGCGATCCCCATCGGCTTGACCATCAGGGCCAGGTACGTCGCCGTCGCCTCGCCCTCGGTGTTCGGGTCGGTCGCGAGGATCAGCTCGCGGACCGCACCGGCACCCAGCCGCGTCATCAGCTCACGGATGCGCAGGTTGTCCGGGCCGATCCCCTCCAGCGGATTGATCGCGCCACCGAGCACGTGGTAGCGACCGCGGAACTCACCGGTCCGCTCGATCGCCACCACGTCCTTCGGCTCCTCGACCACGCAGAGGACCTCGTCCGTACGCCGCGGGTCGCGGCAGATCCGGCACTGCTCCGACTCGGCCACGTTGAAGCAGGTGGTGCAGAACCGCACCAGCTCCTTGACCTTGCGAAGCGCACCGGCCAGCCGGTTCACGTCGGCCGGATCCGCCGACAGGACGTGGAAGGCGATCCGCTGGGCGCTCTTCGGGCCCACGCCCGGCAACCGGCCCAGCTCGTCGATCAGGTCCTGGATGGCACCCTCGTACATCTGCCGGCTCAGAACCCGGGCAGGCCGAGGCCGCCCATCCCGCCCGCGACCGGGCCCATCTTCTTCTCGGTCAGCTCCCGGGCCGCCTCGGCGGCGTTGTGCACAGCCGCGACGACCAGGTCCTCCAGGGTCTCCACGTCCTCCGGGTCGACCGCCTTCGGGTCGATCTTGATCGCCTTCAGCTCACCGGTGCCGGCGACGGTGGCGGTGACCAGGCCACCGCCCGCGGTGCCGGTCAGCTCCGCCTCGGCCAGCTCGGCCTGAGCCTTGGCGATCTGCTGCTGCATCTTCTGCGCCTGCTTCAGCATCTGCTGCATGTTCGGCTGTCCACCTGGGCGCACGGACGGCTCCTTCTCGCACTCGTTGCTCGGCCGCCGCCCAGCCTAGCCGGGTGGCGGCACCGACATGGCGGACGGGAGCCCGCGGCCGGAAAGGGATGTCGCGTCCTGACTACGGACCGATGGCCGGCAGCCGTGCCTGGCGGCTACCGCCGAACGGCAGCGCAGGAGGGCCAGCGTGGCCGGACCCTCCTGCGGGACCGATCGTCAGTTGCGGTCCTCCATCCGAGCGGGGTCCCGGATGTACAGCACCTTGCTCACGTCGTCCCAGCTGACCTCGACCGGCTCCACCGAATAGGTGGAGTTCCCGCTGCGCTCGAATCGGGTCCTGGACTCGATGGCGACCTGATTGCAACCCGAGTGGGTGGCGAAGAGGTGGGTCGGCGCCCCCTTCGCGCCCCTGCGGGCGTAGATGTCGACCTTCTTGCTGCCGTCGGGGAGAACCCCGATCATGACATAGCCGCGATCAGTGGGAATTCTGGACATGTCGCCTCTCCTTCTGTTTTCCGAGGTAAAGGTCACTCCTGCCGGGCCAATCACTGAGCGGTGAGGGGCGGACGTCTCTGGCACCGAAGAGAACGGCCAGCCAGTCGCCGTCGTAGGAGAAGACCCCGCACCTGGTGCGTATGCCGTGCTGCGCGGGAATACGGGTCGCTTCCACGTGTTCCGGCACCTCGCCCATGTCGTAGATCCCGTGGACGCGCCGCCAGAGCGAGATGCTCCGCACGGTGCGGTTGGGCCAGTCGAGGATGAGGTGCACGCCGAGGAAGTCCGCGGCCTTTTGGTAGACCCTCCGTTTCAACTGATGGTGCAGCTTCCAGATGAGCAACATCTTGGGAATGCTCTGGCAGGCGAAGGAGGTCACCACCACCACGCCTCCCGGCCTCTCCTCCGGGACGTGGCGGCCCTCCCGCACCCTGGTCACGACAGAAGTCCCATCGCCTGGTATCCGGCCAACCCGACACCGACCACGCCGGCGGCGAGCTTGGCCGGACGGATCCACCGCCGCCCGATGTGCAGTGACAACGCCGGGTCGGTCAACGCCCCACCGCCCCGGTGAATCGTGGCCACCAGGACCCCAGCGCCGAACATGACGAGCGCCGCTGCCACTGTCACCGCGATCGCCGGTGGCTGCTGCGTCAGGACGGCCCCCGCCAGCGCGATCCAGATCAGCGACGTGGTCTTCTGTGTCGTCACAAACAGCCCGAGGTCGTAAGCCCACACGAACCCGAGCTGCCCCGGCGCCAGCTTGCGGACGAGCCGCTGTGGCACCTGACGCCAGACGTGCGGCGTCCGGTTCACCAGGTCCGCGACGCCGAACATCGCCACCACGGCCACCAGCAGCGCGTACCGCCAGCTCGACGGCACGCCTGCGAGCGGTACGGAGAGCAGCGCCAGGATCAGGATCACCGTTCCGCCGGAAGCGAGGAGGCCCAGGCCGAAGCCCATCAGGAAACGCCACCCTTCAGCACGCTGGTGGTACATCATCGGGTTGGAAACTCCAACCATGGAGCGGCCTCAAGGGCTGAACAGCTGCAATATCCCGCCCAAGCCGGCGAGAATCACCCAGACGGCCAAATGTCGAACCCCCTGAACCAGGTGTTGATCCCGATCAGGTGTTGTCGCAGGAATAGGCGGACTTCGTGTAGGCCCCCGTGCTGCAGTTCTTTACCTCGCAGCAACTGCACGACTTGGTTGCGGTGGAGCAGTACCAGTTGTAGTGACAGCCCGACCGACAGGTGGCGACGCTGACCGAGGGGACGAACCGCAGGTGGCAGCAGGCGATGTCGTAGGTCGCACTGGCCCTCTCCGCGGACCCGAAAAGCACCGCCGACGTGGCGAGGGCGCTGGCGCCGACGCCGCCCAGGAAACGACGTCGCGACGCCGAACCGGTCCCGGCTTTCGCCAGACTTGCTGCGATCTTACGCATGTGACTCCTCCTTGATCGGGGCGTGATGCCCGGCAAACAATTCCGGAAGGGTGGTAGCTGAGGTGAAGGTGTGCGCCGAACTGAGGCGCCCACGCTCGAAGATGAGAACACTGGGGCTTATGTTGATGCCGAAGTTCCTGGTCAGCCAGGTGCCTTCGACATCGATGCCGTGTCGGTGCTGCCGCAACATGGGATGCTCGGCCAAGAAGCTCTCCGCACGTTCCTGCGTGCCGGAGGCGATGAGGACGAAGGATTCCGGAGGCAGTGCGAGATCTCCGGTGGAGCCGTTGGCAATCCGCTGGCAGCTGGCGCAACTGGTGCTGAGCACGACCAACACACCGACCGGCGCTCCTTCGAGATGAGCGGCGCCGTCCAGCCAGGATTCCGGCGTGACACCGAGGGTGATCTCCTCGATGGGGCGAGGCGCGACGACGACGTTCTCATCCGGCACCCGGGCCGCCAGTTCACCCATCATCGCGAACAGTCCCACCACGGCGACGGTGAGCAGGAACAAGCCCACGGCCAGAAACAGATCGACCATATTTTCACTCCGTCGAGAAGGGTCGGAAATGTTGACGTATCGGCCGCAGAATTGCCGATCGGTGACGCACCAGAACGAGACTGAGAGCCAGGACGCACGCTGCGGCGAGCAGGCCGGCGTCATTCGTGGCCGCACGACCAGGAAGATCGACTACCACCAGTGACGCCACTACGGCCAGAACCAACCCGGTGAGCAGCTGCCGAACCCCCAGGGGCCGTCCGCTTGGGCTGCCGAAGCATCCACAGGCGACGCTGACTCCGCGAGCCAGGGCGGCAGATGCAACGACCGCGATGCCGATGCCGAATACGATGATCCCGAGGAGCCCGGCGGTTGGCGCCGTCCCGCTCAGCAGCAGGAACGCCACCACGACCTCCAGCAGGCCGATCGCCCGGGAGACGTGAACAGCCGGCATCTGGTAGGACGCCGGAGCCATCGCGACCGAAATCAGTGCGCGAGCGAGCGGCCGCGGTGCGCCGAGCTTTGACGCTCCCGCAAATACGAAAATTACACCGAGCGCCAATTGAGCCGTCATGGATGCAAGCGACTGCAAAGCTCTCCTTTCCTGAGCAGAATCCCGGAGAGCTTTCAGCAGCCGCAGAAGCTTGAGCAGAAGATGCCCGAGCACACCTCGGTGACCGCAGATGGCGGAAGATTTGGGCGAAAGCACCGGGACTGGAGACAATCAACCGGTGATAAGGAACTGAAAATAGAGCTATTCATGACACCCCCGTCAATAGCCTTTCAGGGATGCTACAACAGCCAGGACGGAAGATCTACCCCCGCCGATGGAGCCGCTTTGCTGCTCAGCTGATCCGGGCCCGGGGCGGCTGACGCCCGGTTGGTCGGGCCGGCGGCGCCGCGGCTCGGCCTCGACCCGCGCTCAGCGCGCGTCCACCTCGTCGATCTTCTCGGCACCGAACGCCTCGCGGAGCAGCTGCACCGCCTGCTCCTCGCTGGACTGCCGGGCGGTCCGCTCGTCGATCACGTCGTCCAACGGCTCGTCGCCGGGGTCGAAGCCCTCGTAGGCGGGAGCGGCAGCCGCCGCGCGGCCACCCACCGGCCCGTCGTAGTCCGGGTCGTAGGGCGGCTCACCCGCCCAGTCGGTGTCCGCCGTCCTGGGCGCCGCCTGCGCCGTGCGCGGTCCCTTGCCCGGCCCGCCACCCGCCGCAGCCGCCGCGGCCGCCCGCGCCGCCGCGATCGCGCTGCTCACCGGCGCCCCGCCGGCCGCACCCGCCGCAAGCTGCTGCGGCGGCGGGGCCGGTGGTACAGCCGGCTTCAGTACGGCGGGAGCCGCGCCCGCTGATCCGACGGCGGGAGCTGCACCGGCCGTGGCCACGGCTGCCGCCCCGCCCGGGCGAGCGGCCTCCGGCCAGGCATCCGCATCCTCGGCGGCGATCGCCGGGGCGGTGCCGGTACCCGCCGGCTCCCCGGCACCCCCCGGTCGGGCCGGCTCCGGCCAGTCCACCTCGGCGTCGTCACCGGCGGAGCCGGGCTCGCGGGCGGCCGGACCGGCCGGTCGCCGGGCTGGGCCACCGGACGCCCGGGCAGCCCCGCCGGACGGGCCACCGACGGGATCCCCCGACCCACCGAACCCGTCACCGGCCAGGCTCCCCGGCCCACCGGCGTGGTTTCCCGGCGCAGCCGGCCCGCCGGACGGGCCGGCCGGACCGGCCGCTGGCCGGGTGGAGCCGGACGGCCGGGCCGGGCCGCCGAGCGAGGCCGCACCCCGCTCACCGGCCACCTCGCACCGGATCTGCCAGCGGCCGCCGAACTCCTCGTACAGCGCGTCGGCCAGGACGGTGGTGTGGCTGGCCATCATCTGGGCGAGTACTGGGGACTTGGCGGTCAGCACGAGGGTGTCGCCGTCCACGTCGCGGACCACCGCGTCGCGCATCAGGGCTGCGGCTGGCTTCTTGATCCGGTTGACCTTGGCGACGATGTCCGGCCACACCCGGCGTACGGCGACGGCGTCCAGCGCACCGGCCGGGGCGGAGCCGGGACGCGGTGGTTCCGGGGTGGCCGGGTCGGGCATCACCGCCGACGGGGGCACCGGACGCCGGGCGGAGGCACCGGACGTCGGACCGGCGCTGGCCGGGGTCGCGTCCGCCGGGCTCGGGGCGGCCGGGGCCGGACCCGAACCGGCGGCCGGGCTCGGGGCGGCCGGGGCAGCCGGCACGGACCGGGAACCGGCGGCCGCGGCGGCGGCTCGCGCGGCGGCCACCCCGGTCGGGGCACCGGCAGCCGCCGGCGTGCCGGCGGTCTCCGGGTGGGGCGCGGCGGCAGCCGCGGCCGGGGCGGGAGGCGCCGGGCGTACCTCTGGGGCGGGAGCGACCGGCGCGGGGCCGGCGGCGGCCGGCGGCAGCTCGACGCCGCCCAGGGTGAGCCGGCGTTCCATCCGTTCCAGGCGCTGGAGCAGACCGCCGGTCGAGTCGTCTGCGCCGGGCAGCAGCATCCGGGCGCAGATCAGCTCCAGCAGCAGCCGGGGCGCGGTGGTGCCACGCATCTCGACCAGGCCGTTGTGCACGATGTCGGCGCAGCGGGACAGGGTGGCCGGGCCGAGCTGCTGGGCCTGGGCCGTCATCCGCTCGATCTGGTCGGCCGGGCCGTCGATCAGGCCCTTGGCGGCGGCGTCCGGCACCTGCTGGAGGACGATCAGGTCCCGCAGCCGCTCCAGCAGGTCGGAGGCGAACCGGCGGGAGTCGTGCCCGGCCTCGGCCACCCGGTCGATGGTCGCGTACGCGGCCGCGCCGTCCCCGGCGGCCAGCGCGTCGCACATCTCGTCGATCAGCGCCGAGTCGGTCACGCCGAGCAGCGCGGCGGCCCGGGCGTAGCTGACCCCCTCCGGGCCGGCGCCCGCGATGAGCTGGTCGAGCACGGAGAGGCTGTCCCGCATGCTGCCCCCACCGGCGCGCACCACCAGGGGGAAGACCGCCGGCTCGACGGTCACCCCCTCCGCCTCGGTGAGCTGCTCCAGGTACGGCCGGAGCACCTTCGGGGGGAACAGCCGGAACGGGTAGTGGTGGGTCCGCGACTTGATCGTGCCGAGGACCTTCTCCGGCTCGGTGGTGGCGAAGATGAACTTGACGTACTCCGGCGGCTCCTCGACCAACTTGAGCAGGGCGTTGAAGCCGGCCGACGAGACCATGTGCGCCTCGTCGATGATATAGATCTTGAAGCGGCTGCGGGCCGGCGCGAAGAACGCCTTCTCGCGCAGCTCCCGGGCGTCGTCGACGCCTCCGTGGCTGGCCGCATCGATCTCGATGACGTCGATCGACCCGCCGCCGTCGGGGGCCAGCGAGCGGCAGGACTCGCACTGCCCGCACGGCTCGGGGGTGGGGCCCCGCTCGCAGTTGAGCGAGCGGGCCAGGATCCGGGCGCTGGAGGTCTTGCCGCAGCCGCGCGGGCCGGAGAAGAGGTACGCGTGGTTGAGCCGCCCGCTGCGCAACGCCTGCGACAGCGGCTCGGTGACCTGCTCCTGGCCGATCATTTCGGCGAAGGTACGCGGCCGGTACTTGCGGTAGAGCGCCAGCGTCACTCGTCCCGCCTCCTCTCGACCGAGCCATTCTGCGCCGGTCGGGCGCGGGTGACCACCCACCACCCCGTGACCTGACCCGCAGGGACGTTACCGGCACCCGGAGACAGAAAGGCCTCCCGTGCACCCGGCAGAGCTCGCTTATCCTTGCTGCCTTCCGGCCCTGGGGAGGTTCACGAGATACCGCCGCACGGGAGGTGCCGCCAAGCCTACCCGACCCGGCGTGGATCTTCCGGGAGGGTGGGGTGGCCCGTCCCGGCGGGACCTGTATCCTGGCTCGCGGAGGATTCGCCTAGAGGCCTAGGGCGCACGCTTGGAAAGCGTGTTGGGTTCACACCCTCACGAGTTCGAATCTCGTATCCTCCGCCGTTGACGCAAGGGTCGGCCCCGCTCGGGCCGGCCCTTCGTCGTCTTCCCGAGCCGGGCCCGAACGCCCCGTCCGATCACCGCCAGACTCGCCGCCGCCCAGCCGATCAGGCTGGTCACATGAGCAACTTTCTTGACGGCAGGGTGGCGTTGGTGACCGGTGGCAGCCGGGGCATCGGCGCGGCGGTGGCGCTGCGGCTGGCGCGGGACGGTGCCGACGTGGCGCTGACCTACCAGCGGCAGGAGGGCCGGGCGGCGGATCTGGTCGAGCAGATCAAGGCGACCGGGCGCCGGGCGATGGCGCTACCGGCGGACAGCGCGGACGCGGACGCGATGAGCGCGGCGGTCGACCGGGTGGCCGAGGAGTTCGGCCGGCTCGACATCCTGGTCAACAACGCGGGGGTCTTCCTGGTGGGCCCGGTGGAGGAGCTGGGCCTGGCCGAGTTCGAGCGGACCGTCGCGGTCAACGTCCGGGCGCCGTTCGTGGCGTCGAAGGCGGCGGCCCGACACATGACGGCCGGCGGCCGGATCATCAACATCGGCAGCAATATGGCCGAGCGGGCGGTGTTCCCCGGATTCGCCCTGTATGCGATGAGCAAGACGGCCCTGGTCGGCCTGACCAAGGGCCTGGGCCGGGAGCTCGGGCCGCGGGGGATCACCGTGAACCTGGTGCACCCGGGGCCGACCGACACGGACGCGAACCCGGCGGACGGACCGAACGCCGCGCTGATCTCGGGCTTCACCGCCCTGGGCCGGTACGCCGCACCGGCCGACATCGCCGCCGCCGTCGCCTTCCTCGCCGGCGACGACAGCGGGTACGTCACCGGCGCGACGATCAACGTCGACGGCGGCTTCACCATCTGACCCGTCGTGGGCGGCCCGTCCCGTCGTGGTGGGCCGCCCACGCCTCGCTCTGGCCCGACGCGCGCCGCGCGTGATCATGACGAACTGCGATGCGGCCCGCCCCGCACGCCCCCGGTACGGTCCGGGTGGGCGCGGCCGTGCCGGCCTTCGAGATGATCGACCCACCACCCGCCGCGAGCCTTCGTACACATGTTTCATCCACAGCCTGTGGACGCCGGGAGGATCGGACGAGTTACCAGCTCAGCGCGGTCGTCGCCGACGTCGAACTGCTCCGCGAGCAGACGGCCGACCTGGACCACGCGGTCCTCGCCGCGCTCCGCCAGGACTTCGCGCTGCTGCCGGTCACCCCGCAGCTCGTGACGGAGCTGACCGGCGGGCTACCCGACTTCCGCACCGACGAGCCGTCCGCGGAGCAGCCGTTCCAGCTCGTCCTCTCGCCGGTCCTGAGCGAGCTGCTGTCCCGCTGGTCGCGGCAGGGGCCGGTGGCCTACCTGGAGGCGGAGTTCGGCGGGGGGCTGGGCCACCAGTCGGCGGTGGTCTGGCTGGACGGCGTGGTGACCTGGGGGCCGCGCTTCGACGCCGCCCTCGACCGGCCCCGCGCCGAGTGGCCGATCAACGCGGCGCTCGCCCGACTGGGCGCCGAGCCGGGGCCCTGGATCGACCTGTTCGCCGAGCTGGGCCTGCACCTAGAACGCGACACGGCCGGCTGGCTGGCACACGGACGGCGGGGCCTCTCCGCCGACTACTGGGACGAGCTGGCCGAAGAGTGGGAACAGCGCCAATCCGGCCGGCACCAGCAACCTGATCGCCCCGGTCCCGTTGGGGACTGGGGGAATGCATGAGACTGCGACAATTCGGATTCATCGCCGCGTTGATGGCGGCCGCCTCGGTCGCCGGCAGCGGCGTCCGTGCACCGGGGCCGGACGTGTCGGCCCGGCCCGTCGGGGCCGCGGAGGTGGTCAGCCTCGACGGGCTGCGCAACGCCGAGTTCGGCGCCACCGAGGCGGAACTGACCCGGCGCGGGATGCTCCGTACCGACCTGGACGCCTGCGGCCCGACGCTCGCCGGGCACGGATCGGTCAGCCCGATCTTCGTCGACGACCGCCTGGTTCTGCTCTGGCTGGACGACCCGATGAGCACGCCCGAGGGGATCACCGCCGGAACGCCGGTCAGCGAGGTACGCGACGCCTATCCGTCGGCGGTCGAACTGGCCGCTCCACAGGGGACGTACCGGTTCGACGGGCTGCTCGCCCGCGACGGCGATCGGGCGTACCTCTTCCTGCACGACGGCACGAGCGTCCGGAAGATCATCGCGGGGTACGCGGACTGGGCGCGCCGCCTCTTCGACGAGGGCTACGGCCCGTGCTGACCGGCCTGCCCGCAACACGACGAAGCGCCTGGGGATGGTGAGGAGGTGTCAAGCGCGCACTCTCGGGCAGCAGGTGGGATCAGCGCTGAGACCGAAAGCGGAACGCCCGGCCGATCCTCGCGGATCAACCGGGCGTCCTCGCATTTCACGAGCGGTGGCGGCGGGATTTGAACCCGCGGAGGGCGTAAACCCTCACACGCTTTCGAGGCGTGCTCCTTAGGCCACTCGGACACACCACCGCCGAGTAGGGTACAGGACCACCGGTGCGGACGCCGAACCGGTATCCCTCCGGCCAACCTGGCAGGATCTTTGCCATGAGTACGCACATCGGCGCTGAGCCGGGAGAGATCGCCGAGCGGGTCCTGATGCCGGGCGACCCGCTGCGGGCCAAGTGGATCGCGGAGACCTACCTCGAGGACCCCCGCTGCTACACGACGGTCCGCGGCATGCTGGGCTTCACCGGCCGCTGGAACGGCGTCGAGGTCTCCGTCCAGGGCTCCGGCATGGGCATGCCCTCCGCCTCCATCTACGCCCACGAGCTGATCAACGAGTACGGCGTGAAGACCCTGATCCGGGTCGGCTCCTGCGGCGCCCTCCGGGAGGACCTGCAGCTGCGGGACGTGATCGCGGCGATCGGCTCGTCCACCGACTCGAACATGAACCGGATGCGCTTCGACGGGCTGATCGACTACGCCCCGGTCGCCAACTTCGGGTTGCTGCGTACCTCGGTCGAGGTGGCCGAGCGACGCGGCATCACCATGCACGTCGGCCCGATCCTGGCGGCGGACGCGTTCTACACCGACCGCCCCGACCTCTACGACACCCTGGCCGACTACGGCGTGCTCGCGGTGGAGATGGAGTCGGCGGCGCTCTACACGATCGCGGCCCGGTTCAACGCCCGCGCGCTGACCATCCTGACCGTCAGCGATCACATCAAGACCGGCGAGAAGACCACGGCCGCCGAGCGCGAGCAGACCTTCAGCCAGATGGTCGAGGTCGCCCTCGACACCGTGATCGCCTGATCCTTCCCTAGCCCTTCGCCGCCCCGCCACCTCGAGCGGAGATCGCGACCGCGGTGCACCTCCGCCATGCCGCCGTAGCCGAGCAGCTCGC
>NZ_JBEYER010000092.1:0-27275 GCF_040634005.1 Micromonospora sp. NPDC007271 | reverse complement strand
ATGATCGGCGTCTTCGCGGCCGCCGACGTCTTCCTCTTCTACGTGTTCTTCGAGGGGCGGCGGCCCCGCGCGTTTCCGCCGGGTCCCGGTCCGTCGTGACCGTCCGCCCCCGGTACGGTCAGCCCTCGGTGACCGGTACGCGGAGCCGGCGGGTGAGTGCGGCGCGACGGGCATACTCGGCGGGGTCCGCCGGATAGCCGACCTCCACCAGGGTCAGCCCGTGCGCCGGCGCCACGCTGACCTCACTGGCCCGTTCCCGGCGGGTCAGCAGGCCGGCCGGCCAGTCGACGGTCCGGCGGCCGTCCCCGGCGACCAGCATCGCGCCGACCAGGCTGCGCACCATGTTCTGGCAGAACGCGTCGGCCTGCACCGTGGCGACCAGGATCCCGTCCGCGTCCCGCCGCCAGTCCAGCCGGGTCACCTCGCGCAGCGTGGTGGCGTTCTCCTTGCGCCGGCAGTACGCGGCGAAGTCGTGCTCCCCCACCAGGCCGGCCGCCGCGGCGTTCAGCGCCGCCACATCGAGCGGCTTCGGCCAGGCCAGGGTGTCCTTCCGGCGCAGCGGCTCGGCGCCCCACGGGGCGTCGGTGACCCGGTACTCGTAGCGGCGGAAGGTGGCCGAGAAGCGGGCGTCGAAGTCGGCCGCCACCTCCGTCATCGCGCGGACCCGCACGTCGGCCGGGAGCAGCCGGGCCAGCCGGCGCAGCAGCTTCCCCTCGTGCTGCCGCCACACCTCGGTCGGCAGGTCGAGGTGGCAGACCTGGCCGGTGGCGTGCACGCCGGCGTCGGTCCGGCCGGCCACGGTCAGCCCGGTCGCGGTGCCCACTCCGAGGACCAGGTCCAGCGCCTCGACGAGGACCCCGGCGACGGTACGCCGGGTGGGCTGGGCGGCCCAGCCGGAGAAGTCGGTGCCGTCGTACGAGACGTCCAGCCGCAGCCGGGTCCGCTCGTCCACCTCGTACCTCCCGTTGACGGCGTCGGGCCCGGCACCCCTCACGGGTGCCGGGCCCGAACGAGGCCCGTGATCAGGCCTTGTTGTTCTCCTCGGTGGCGAGGTCGCTGTCCTCGCGCGCCTGAGCGGTGTCGCCGGAGTCCGAGAGCGGCGGCTCGGAGTCCTGGTCGGCCGGGGCCGACGCCGGGGTCTCCTCGGCCGGGGCCAGGGCCTCGACCTTGTCCTGCTGCGCGGCCTTGCGGGCGGCGGTCTTCTTGTTCGCCTTCGGCTCGGCGACCTGAAGCTCCTCCACCAGCTCGATGATCGCCATCGGAGCGGCGTCACCCTTGCGCGGGCCGGTCTTCACGATCCGGGTGTAGCCACCGTTGCGGTTGGCGTACCGGGGCGCGATCTGGTCGAACAGGGCGTAGACCACGTCCTTGTCCTTGACGACGCCCAGCACCCGACGCCGCGAGGCGAGGTCGCCCCGCTTGGCCTTGGTGATGAGCTGCTCGGCCAGCGGACGCAGCCGCCGGGCCTTCGTCTCGGTGGTCTGGATCTTGCCGTGCTGGAACAGCGCAGTGGCCAGGTTGGCCAGCATCAGCCGCTCGTGCGCGGGGCTGCCGCCGAGGCGGGGGCCCTTGGTGGGCGTGGGCATGCTTGGTGCTCCTCAGGTGTGGCGGCAGCGCGGACTAGAGCTGCTCGGTCTCGCGGTAGTCGTCGGTGTCGTAGTCGGCCTCGCCGAAGGCGTCCACGACGTGCGCCGGGTCGAAGTTCGGAGCCGAGTCCTTCAGCCCCAGGCCCATCCCGGCGAGCTTCATCTTGACCTCGTCGATCGACTTCTGCCCGAAGTTGCGGATGTCGAGGAGGTCGGCCTCGGTACGCCCGATCAGCTCACCAACGGAGTTGATGCCCTCGCGCTTGAGGCAGTTGTAGGAGCGGACGGTGAGGTCCAGCTCCTCGATCGGCAGAGCCAGGTCCGCCGCCAGCTGGGCGTCCTGCGGGGACGGCCCGATGTCGATGCCCTCGGCGGTCTCGTCCAGCTCCCGGGCCAGCCCGAACAGCTCCACCAGCGTCGAGCCGGCCGAGGCCAGCGCGGTGCGCGGGCCCATCGACGGCTTGGTCTCGACGTCGATGATCAGCCGGTCGAAGTCAGTCCGCTGCTCGACGCGGGTCGCCTCGACGCGGTACGTCACCTTGAGCACCGGCGAGTAGATCGAGTCAACCGGGATCCGGCCGATCTCGGCGCCCGCCTGCTTGTTCTGCGCCGCCGTGACGTAGCCCCGACCCCGCTCGACGGTCAGCTCCATGTCGAGCCGGCCCTTGCCGTTCAGGGTGGCGAGCTTCAGGTCCGGGTTGTGCACCGAGACACCGGCCGGAGGCTGGATGTCGCCGGCGGTCACGTCGCCCGGGCCCTGCTTGCGCAGGTACATGCTGACCGGCTCGTCGTGCTCGGAGCTGACGCAGAGCTCCTTGATGTTCATGACGAGCTCGACCACGTCCTCCTTGACCCCGGGGATCGTGGTGAACTCGTGCAGCACGCCGTCGATCTTGATCGAGGTGACGGCCGCACCCGGGATGGACGACAGCAGCGTACGCCGCAGCGAGTTGCCCAGGGTGTAGCCGAAGCCCGGCTCCAGCGGCTCGATGGTGAACCGGGACCGGGTCTCGTTGATCGACTCCTCGGAGAGGGTCGGTCGCTGGCTGATGAGCATCTTTTCTCTTCTCTTCCGGGGCGCCCGCCATATGACGCCCACGACACAAACTGTTCCGGTGGCCCGCCCCGGGGGCGGGCCACCGCAACGAGCCCTTACTTCGAGTAGAGCTCGACGATCAGCTGCTCCTGGACCTGGGTGTCGATCACCTGGCGGGCCGGGAGCGAGTGCACGAGGATCTTCAGCTGGCTCGGGATGGCCTCCAGCCACGCCGGGACGGTCCGCGAGCCGGCCTCACCCTGCGCCACCAGGAACGGGGTGAGTTCCTTGCTCTTCGCACGCACCTCGATGATGTCGTGCTCCTTGACCCGGTACGACGGGATGTCGACCTTCTTGCCGTTCACCGTGAAGTGACCGTGCTTGACCAGCTGACGGGCCATGTCCCGGGACTTGGCGTAGCCGGCCCGGTAGACCACGTTGTCCAGCCGCGACTCGAGGATCTGCAGGAGGACCTCACCGGTCTTGCCCGGCTTGGCCACCGCCTCCTCGTAGTAGCCGTGGAACTGCTTCTCCAGCACGCCGTAGACCCGGCGAGCCTTCTGCTTCTCGCGGAGCTGGAGCAGGTACTCCGTCTCCTTGGTGCGGCCGCGGCCGTGCTGCCCGGGCGGGAACGGCCGGGACTCGAACGGGCACTTCGGGCCATCGCACTTGCTGCCCTTGAGGAACAGCTTCATCTTCTCCCGCCGGCAACGGCGGCAGTCAGCACCGGTGTAACGAGCCATCTCTCTCTAACCTCTCAGACCCGGCGACGCTTCGGCGGACGGCATCCGTTGTGCGGCTGCGGGGTGACGTCGGAGATCTGGCCGACCTCGAGGCCCACGGCCTGCAGCGAGCGGATGGCGGTCTCCCGGCCCGAGCCGGGGCCCTTGACGAACACGTCGACCTTGCGCATGCCGTGCTCCATGGCCCGACGCGCGGCGGCCTCGGCGGCCAGCTGCGCGGCGAACGGGGTCGACTTGCGGGAGCCCTTGAAGCCCACCTGGCCCGCGGAGGCCCAGGAGATGACCGCACCGGTCGGGTCCGTGATGGACACGATGGTGTTGTTGAAGGTGCTCTTGATGTGCGCCTGCCCGTGGGCGACGTTCTTGCGTTCCTTGCGCCGGACCTTCTTGACGGCGGCTCCGGCACGAGCCTTCGGTGGCATGAGTCTGTGCGCTCCTAATTACTTCTTGCCGGGCTTCTTCTTGCCGGCCACGGTCCGCTTCGGGCCCTTGCGGGTGCGGGCGTTGGTCCGCGTCCGCTGGCCACGCACGGGGAGACCACGGCGGTGCCGGATACCGGCGTAGCAGCCGATCTCGACCTTGCGGCGGATGTCAGCGGCGACCTCGCGGCGCAGGTCGCCTTCAACCTTGTAGTTGGCCTCGATGTGGTCGCGGAGCTGCACCAGCTCCTCGTCCGTGAGGTCGCGAGCGCGCTTGTCCGGCGAGATGCCGGTGGCGGCCAGGGTCTCGAGGGCACGGGTACGGCCGACCCCGAAAATGTAGGTGAGCGCGATCTCCATCCGCTTCTCGCGGGGGAGATCCACGCCGACTAGACGTGCCATGTGCGGGCGTACTCCTCGTGATGTTGTGGCGGAGGTGTGGACCCGTCCCACCCCGCTACCGACCGTCCCTGTCCTTCCGGCGCGATCAGCGCCGGCGACCGGGATCGGTCGCTGCCCGAGCGGGCCCCGGCCTCCGACCGGGGGTCAACCACGAGGTACGCACTGCGTGCGGCCCGCGGCTGGGACGAGCTGGTGATGTGTTCGTCGGGATCTGCGACCCGGGCCGGTTCAGCCCTGGCGCTGCTTGTGGCGCGGGTCCTGGCAGATCACCATGACCCGGCCGTGCCGGCGGATCACCCGGCACTTGTTGCAGATCCTCTTGACGCTCGGCTTGACCTTCACGGTTGCCTTACTTCCCATCTGGCCCGGAGACGCGACGATGCGCGACGCCGGACGTCGAAGACGGACACGGGACGTCCCCGGCCGTCGTCAGGCTTACTTGTAGCGGTAGACGATGCGCCCGCGGGTCAGGTCGTACGGCGAGAGTTCGACGACGACCCGGTCCTCCGGCAGGATGCGGATGTAGTGCTGCCGCATCTTGCCGCTGATGTGAGCCAGCACCTTGTGGCCGTTCGCGAGCTCCACCCGGAACATGGCGTTCGGCAGAGGCTCGATGACCCGACCCTCGATCTCGATGGCTCCGTCTTTTTTCGGCATGTCCTCCGCTGTCCTGACGTCGGTTACTCCGGACGGCCCACAACGTCTTACACGGGTGAACTGATCAAGATCAGGAAACCCGCGCCAGCCGCGGCTCCGACACCCACCGAAGCGCGAGGTGGGCATGCAGGAGTGGACGCTGTGCGCCGATCAGAAAGTGTACGCCCGCCTGCACGCTGTCGCCAAACCGGCCGCGCATCTGGCGACCAGGCGGAGGAAATTCGTCAAGCCTCGCCGACCTGCTGTGACCCTGGCCACACGAGCGGGGCGTCGCCTACCGGTCCTCCGCGTCCCGGGCCCGCCGGCGGGCCTCCCGGCGGGCCCGGCGGTACTCCCGGCGCTCCGCCTCGCGCCGCGGCTCGCCGGTGGCCAGGCCGCGCACGGTACGCATCAGCAGCACCGCACCCCACGGGACGAGCGGCCAGACCGGCCAGTAGAACAGCACCTTCCCGGAACTGAGACAGGAGACCAGCCAGATCGCGGTCAGGATCCCCGCCACATTCAGCCAGGGCAGCCAGGCCCGGATCAGCCACCGGCTCGAGCCGGCGCCGGGCGCGTCGCCGGACACCACGGCTGGTTCATGCGCCGGCTGCCGTGGCACGACAGCCGACTGCTCGGCCGGCGCGGGCCCGGGCAGGTCCGCCACCACCGCGTCCAGCTCGCCGTACGTCTTCGCCCCGTAGGCCCGGCCCAGTCGTTCGTCGTACTCGTGCAGGCCGAGCCGGCCCTCCTCCAGCGCCACCCGGAGCCGCTCGGCCGTGGCCGCGCGGTCGGCGTCGGCCGCCCGCATCCCGTTACGCCCGTCCATGTCGGCAAGCATGCCACCGGCGGGCCACTGCGGTGATGCCCATTCTCCCGGTCCGGCGCGGACAGCGACGAGCGGGACGGCGAGTGCCGATCGGGCCGGAAGTTCCCACCGCCGCCGCCGGCGTCCCCGTCACCACCGCCCGGCGGTGATTCGTCTACGACATCAAGTCTGGAGCGACCCGGAAGGCGTGCCTCGGCCGGCGCTGCGGCATGCGGCCGAGTCTCGCCGCCGGCGGAGAACTCCGCCGCCGGCCGCGCCCGGCCGGTCAGACGGCCGGGGAGTCCGCCGGCTGGCGGGAGGTGACCAGGTCACCGAGCCGGGCCCGGCCGCCGTCCTCGGCGGTCAGCACCCACACCCCGTCGTTCATCAGCGCCATCGAGTGCTCGACGTGCACCGCCATCGACCCGTCCCGGGTCACCACCGTCCAGCCGTCGGCCAGCTCGACGGTACGCGGCGAACCCATCGTGATCATCGGCTCGATGGCCAGCGCCATGCCCGGCACCAGCCGGGGGCCCTTACCCGGGCGGCCGTGGTTGAGCACGTGCGGGTCCTGGTGCATCTCGGTGCCGATGCCGTGCCCGCCGTACCCGTCGACGATGCCGTACCGGCCGCCCTTGCGGACCGCGTGCTCCACCGCGTGGGAGATGTCGGTGAGGCGGCCCTTTCCGCTCGCCGCGCCACGGGCGGCGGCGGCGATCCCGGCCCACATGGCGTCCTCGGCGACCGCGGCCATCTTCAGCAGGGCGGGGTCGGTCTCGCCGACCCCCACGGTGATGGCGGCGTCGCCGTGCCATCCGTTCAGCACCGCGCCGCAGTCGATGGAGACCAGGTCGCCCTCGCGGAGCACCTGCTTCGACGACGGGATGGCGTGCACCACCTGCTCGTTGACCGAGGAGCAGATCGACGCCGGGTAACCGTGGTAGCCCTTGAACGACGGGGCCGCGCCGGCCTCGCGGATGGTGGACTCGGCGATCGCGTCCAGGTCGGCGGTGCTCACGCCGGGGGCGATGGCCTCCCGCATCAGTCGCAGCGCGCGGGCGACCACCAGACCGGCGGCCCGCATCAGCTCGATCTGGTCGGGGGTCTTCAGCTGGATGTCCAGCTGGGGACGACGCATGGGAGGCGTTACCTTTCGTTGCGCGGAACAGCGGGGCACGTCGGACGTACCCCGCTGTTCGCACTCTATCCGCCGGAACTCCGGGGGGACGTCAACCGCCGTACGACCGCAGAGCGTCGATGGCGCGGACGGTGACGTCCTCCACCGGCCCGGTCGCGTCGATGCCGACCAGCTTGCCCTGTGCACCGTAGTAGTCGACCAGCGGTGCGGTCTTCTCGGCGTACTCCCGGAGCCGGGCCGCGATGGTCTCCGGCTTGTCGTCGTCCCGCTGGAACAGCTCGCCACCGCAGCGGTCGCAGATGCCCTCCCGCGTGGTGGCGTCGAACTCGACGTGCCAGATCTTGCCGCAGCCGCGGCAGGTCCGCCGGCCGGAGAGCCGCCGGATCACCTCGTCGTCGTCGACGACCAGCTCAAGCACGAGGTCCAGCGCGGTGCCGAGGTCGGCGAGGAGCTTGTCCAGCGCGGCGGCCTGCGGGGTGGTGCGCGGAAACCCGTCGAGGAGGAAGCCCTCGCTGGCGTCCGGCTCGGCGAGCCGGTCCCGCACCATGTTGATGGTGACCTCGTCCGGCACGAGCTTGCCGGCGTCCATGTACCGCTTGGCCTCGACTCCCAGCGGGGTGCCCTGGGAGACGTTGGCCCGGAAGATGTCTCCTGTCGAGATCTTCGGCACCGAGAGGTGCGCGGCAATGAACTCCGCCTGTGTGCCCTTGCCCGCGCCCGGCGGACCAACCAGAACGAGTCGCATCTACCGCAGGAACCCTTCGTAGTTCCGCTGCATGAGTTGGCTCTCGATCTGCTTCACGGTCTCCAGACCGACGCCAACCATGATGAGCACAGCGGTGCCGCCGAACGGGAAGTTCTGGAACTGCTGGCTGTCGAGCCAGATGAAGAAGAAGTTCGGCAGGACCGCGACGACGCCCAGGTAGAGCGCGCCCGGCAGGGTGATCCGGCTGAGGATGAAGTCGAGGTACTCGGCGGTCGGCTTGCCGGGGCGGATGCCCGGCACGAAACCGCCGTACTTCTTCATGTTGTCCGCGACCTCGGTCGGGTTGAACGTGATGGACACGTAGAAGTACGTGAAGAAGATGATCAGCAGGAAGTAGATCGCGATGTGCTCCGGCGCGCTGGGCTTCACGATGTGGTTCTGGATCCAGGCCTGGGTCTTGCCCGGGTTGGTCTGGTCGAAGAACTGGAGCGCGAGCGTCGGCAGGTAGAGCAGCGACGAGGCGAAGATGACCGGGATGACGCCGGCCTGGTTCACCTTGAGCGGGATGTAGGTGGACGTGCCGCCGTACATCCGCCGGCCGATCATGCGCTTGGCGTACTGCACCGGGATCCGGCGCTGGGCCTGCTCGATGAAGGTGACCGCGGTGATGACCACGAGGACCAGGGCGAGGACGAGGAGGAACATCCCCCAGCCCTTGGTGGTCTTGATCTTCCAGCCCTCGCTGGGGAGCCGGGCGGCGATCGAGGTGAAGATCAGGACGGACATGCCGTTACCGACGCCGCGGTCCGTGATCAGCTCACCGAGCCACATCACCACGCCGGTGCCGGCGGTCATGGTCATGACCAGGATGCCCAGGGTCAGCCAGTCCGGGATACCGGTGTCCCGGGGGACGATCGGCCACTGGTCGCAGCGGTTCTGGAACAGCTGCCCGGAGCGGGCCAGCGCCACGAACGCCGAGGACTGCAGGATGCCCAGACCCAGCGTCAGGTAGCGGGTGTACTGGGTGATCTTCGCCTGGCCGGCCTGGCCCTCCTTGCGGAGCTGCTCCAGCCGCGGGATGACCACGGTCAGCAGCTGCAGGATGATCGACGCGGTGATGTAGGGCATGATGCCCAGCGCGAAGACCGAGAGCTGCAGCAGCGCCCCGCCGGAGAAGAGGTCCAGCAGGTTCAGCACACCCGTGCCGCCACCCTGGATGACGTCGAGGCACTTCTGCACGTTGCCGTACGAGACGCCCGGGCTGGGCAGCGTGGCGCCCAGCCGGTAGATCGCGATGATGCCTACTGTAAACAGCAGCTTCTTGCGCAGGTCAGGCGTACGGAACGCACTGAGAAAGGCGGACAGCAACTTCTTCCTCCTGCGCGAGGCGGGCCGCCGGTGGTAGTCCCTGGCGGGGCGGGGTGGGTGCCGGGCAAGTGCCCGATATCCATGGCTGGGAAGGGACTCTAACAGCCCGATCCCGGTGAGGGCAGATGCGCCCGGCTACATAAAACGAATCTGATGTTACCCGGCGCACATTCGCCGGGGAGACCGTGGCGCCCGCCCAGTCTCGGACAACTGGGCGGGCGCCACGATCATGCCCTACAGCTCGGTGACGGAGCCACCGGCGGCGGTGATCTTCTCCTTGGCCGACGCGCTGAACGCGTGCGCCGACACCTGGAGAGCCACGCCGCCGAGGTCGCCGGTGCCGAGCACCTTGACCGGCTGGCCCTTGCGGACCGCGCCGGCCTCGACCATCTCGACCGGGCCGACCTGGCCGCCGTTCGGGAAGAGCTCGGCGAGCCGGTCCAGGTTGACCACCTGGAAGACGACCTTGAACTTGTTCCGGAAGCCCTTCATCTTCGGCAGGCGCATGTGGATGGGCATCTGACCACCCTCGAACGCCGGCGAGATGTTCTTCCGGGCCTTGGAACCCTTGGTACCGCGGCCGGCGGTCTTGCCCTTGGAGCCCTCACCGCGACCCACCCGGGTCTTCTCGGTCTTGGCTCCCGGCGCCGGACGCAGGTGGTGCACCTTGATCGTCATTACTCGACCTCCTCGACCTTCACGAGGTGGTTGACCGTGAAGATCATGCCGCGGATCTCCGGCCGGTCCTCCTTGACCACCACGTCGTTGATCCGCTTGAGACCGAGCGAACGCAGCGAGTCACGCTGGTTCTGCTTGGTCCCGATCTCGGACCGGACCTGGGTGACCTTCAGGCGCGCCATCAGGACGTCACCCCCGCCCGCGACGCCAGCATCGCGGCCGGCGCGACGTCCTCGACCGGCAGACCACGACGGGCCGCGACCGCCTCCGGCGACTCGAGCGCCTTCAGGGCCGCCACCGTGGCGTGCACGATGTTGATCGGGTTGGACGAGCCGAGGCTCTTGGAGAGCACGTCGTGGATGCCCGCGCACTCCAGGACGGCACGCACCGGACCACCGGCGATGACACCCGTACCGGCCGAGGCCGGCTTGAGCAGCACCACACCGGCCGCGTCCTCGCCCTGCACCGGGTGCGGGATCGAGGCACCGATCCGCGGCACCTTGAAGAAGTGCTTCTTGGCCTCCTCGACGCCCTTGGCGATCGCCGCGGGCACCTCCTTGGCCTTTCCGTAGCCCACGCCGACGGTGCCGTCGCCGTCGCCCACGATCACCAGGGCGGTGAAGCTGAAGCGACGACCACCCTTCACGACCTTGGCGACGCGGTTGATCGCGACGACCCGCTCGAGGTGCGGGGTCTTCTCGACGGGCGCGTTTCCGCGGCCGCCCTCACGGCGGTTGTCGCGGCGACCACCCTCGTTGCCACCGGACCCGCCGCCACGGCGCTGTTGACCTGGCATCAGCAGCCTTCCTTCTCTCTCGTGACGGGGTTTCTAGAACTCGAGCCCGGCTTCGCGGGCGGCATCGGCAAGCGCGGCGACCCGCCCCGCGTACCGGTTGCCACCGCGGTCGAAGACGACCTTCGAGACGCCGGCGGCCTTGGCCCGCTCGGCGAGCAGGGCGCCGACCTTGCCGGCCAGGGCGCTCTTGTCGCCCTCGGTGCCGCGCAGCGAGGCGTCCATGGTCGAGGCCGACGCCAGGGTGTGCCCCTTGGTGTCGTCCACGATCTGGGCGACGATGTGCCGCAGCGAACGGGTGACCACCAGGCGGGGACGCTCGGCGGTGCCGCTGATGTTCTTGCGGACCCGGAAGTGCCGACGCGCACGCCCGACGGCACGCTTGGCGGCGACGCCGCGGCGGCGCTTGAGCAGCGTGGCGCTCACTTCTTACCTGCCTTTCCAGCCTTGCGGCGGATGACCTCGCCCTGGTACTTGATGCCCTTGCCCTTGTACGGCTCCGGCGGGCGGATCTTCCGGATGTTGGCGGCGATCTCACCGACCAGCTGCTTGTCGATGCCGGCGATGTGGAACAGCGTCGGCTTCTCGACGGTGAAGGTGATGCCGTCCGGCGCCACCACGGTGACCGGGTGCGAGAACCCGAGCGCGAACTCCAGGTCCTTGCCCTTGGCGGCCACGCGGTAACCGGTACCGGCGATCTCCAGGCTCTTGCGGTAGCCCTCGGTCACCCCGACGATCATGTTGGCCACCAGCGTACGGCTCAGGCCGTGCAGCTCCTTGGCCTTGCGCTCGTCGTTGGGCCGGTTGACGTGCAGCGCGCCGTCCTCGCCCCGCTCCGCCGTGATCGGCTCGGCCAGCACGTGGGCCAGCTCGCCCTTCGGGCCCTTGACCTTCACGGTCTGCCCGTCGATCGTGATATCGACGCCGGCTGGCACCGGGATCGACTTACGTCCAATACGCGACATTTCTACCTGTCTCCCGTTACCAGACGAAGGCGAGGACTTCCCCGCCAACGCTCCGCTTGCGGGCCTGCCGGTCGGTGAGCAGCCCCTGGGACGTCGAAATGATCGCCACGCCCAGCCCGCCGAGCACCCGCGGGAGCCCGTCCGACTTGGCGTAGACCCGCAGACCGGGCTTGGACACGCGCTTGATGCCGGCCAGGCTCCGCTCCCGGTTCTGGCCGTACTTCAGCTCGACGACCAGTCGCTTGCCGACGGCGCCCTCCTCGGGCTCCTCGACCGACCAGGTGGCGATGTAACCCTCGGCCTTGAGGACCTCGGCGATGTTCGCCTTGATCTTCGAGTAGGGCATCGTCACCCGGTCGTGGTACGCCTGGTTGGCGTTACGCAGACGCGTGAGCATGTCTGCGATCGGGTCGGTCATCGTCATGAAACTCGTCAACCTTTCTCGCCGCGGTTCCCCGGGCCAGGCCCGGGGCCTACGGCGAAGAGACAGTTCAGCGGACGCGCGAAGCGCGCCGGGCTGGTTACCAGGAAGCCTTGGACACGCCGGGCAGCTCACCGCGGTGGGCCATCTCCCGGATGCACACCCGGCAGAGACCGAACTTGCGGTAGACCGCCTTCGGACGCCCGCACCGCTGGCAGCGGGTGTACGCGCGAACCGAGAACTTCGGCTTCGCGGCCGCCTTGAGGATCAGCGCCTTCTTGGCCATCTCAGTTCTCCTTGAACGGGAAGCCCAGGAGCTTGAGCAGCGCCCGGCCCTCGTCGTCGGTCGTGGCGGTCGTGACCACCGTGATGTCCATGCCCCGCTGGCGATCGATCTTGTCCTGGTCGATCTCGTGGAACACCGACTGCTCGGTCAGACCGAACGTGTAGTTGCCGTGCCCGTCGAGCTTGCGCCCGTCCAGGCCCCGGAAGTCGCGGATACGCGGCAGCGCGATGGACAGCAGGCGGTCCAGGAACTCCCACATCCGGTCGCCGCGCAGGGTGACCTTCGCGCCGATCGGCATGCCCTCACGGAGCTTGAACTGCGCGATGGACTTGGTCGCCCGCCGCACCTGCGGCTTCTGGCCGGTGATGGTGGCCAGGTCGCGGACCGCGCCGTCGATCAGCTTGGCGTCCCGGGCAGCCTCGCCGACACCCATGTTGACGACGATCTTGACCAGCCGCGGCACCTGCATGGGGTTGCCGTAGTTGTGCTGCTTCTGCAGCTCGGCCACGATCTCGTTGCGGTACCGCTCCTTGAGGCGCGGCATGGTCTTGGTTTCGGTAGCCGTGGTCATCACAGGTCCTTACCGGTGCTACGCGCGATGCGGACCTTCTGGCCGTTCTCGTCGATCCGGTAACCGACGCGGGTCGGCTTGCCGTCGGAGTCCAGGACCATCACGTTCGAGACGTGGATCGGGGCCTCCTGGGTGACGATGCCACCGGTCTTGGCGCCACGCTGGGTGGTGCTGATGCGAGTGTGCTTCTTGACCCGGTTCACGCCCTCGACCAGGACCTTGTCCTGCCGCGGGTAGGCCGCGATGACCTTGCCCTTGGCGCCCTTGTCCTTGCCGGCGATGACGACGACCGTGTCGCCCTTCTTGACCTTCACGGTCACAACACCTCCGGCGCGAGAGAGATGATCTTCATGAACCGCTTGTCCCGCAGCTCCCGACCAACCGGGCCGAAGATACGGGTACCGCGCGGGTCCCCACCGTCCTTGATGATGACGGCGGCGTTCTCGTCGAAGCGGATGTACGAGCCGTCCGGCCGCCGCCTCTCCTTGGCGGTGCGAACGACGACCGCCTTGACGACGTCGCCCTTCTTCACACCGGCACCGGGGATCGCGTCCTTGACCGTGGCCACGATGACGTCGCCGATGCTCGCGTAGCGCCGACCGGAGCCGCCGAGAACCCGGATGCACAGGATCTCCCGGGCACCCGTGTTGTCGGCGACGCGCAGTCGCGACTCCTGCTGAATCACGTCTATCTCCTATGTCTGCCGGTTCTCCGGCCGCCTTCACGGGCGGCCGGAGCCTGGCGGAACCTGCGCCCGACCGATACCGGCCGAGCTCGAGCCTTCGCTACTTGGCCTTCTCGAGGATCTCCACGAGCCGCCAGCGCTTGGTGGCGGACAGCGGCCGGGTCTCCATGATCAGGACCCGGTCGCCGATGCCGGCCGAGTTCTGCTCGTCGTGCACCTTCAGCTTGCTGGTCCGGCGCATGATCTTGCCGTACAGCGCGTGCTTGACCCGGTCCTCGACCTCGACCACGACGGTCTTGTTCATCTTGTCGCTGACCACGAGGCCCTCACGAACCTTGCGGCGGGCCCGCGCGGGGGCGGTAGTGGTGGTGGTGTTCTCACTCATCCTGCAGTCACCTCAGTCGGCGCGGCCGAGAGACCCAGCTCACGCTCACGCATGATCGTGTAGATCCGGGCGATCTCCCGACGGATGACCTGCAGCCGCCGGTTGTTGTCCAGCTGCCCGGTCGCGGCCTGCACGCGGAGGTTGAACAGCTCCGCCTTCGCCTCGCGCAGCTTCGTGACCAACTCCTCCTCGGAGAGCTCACGCAGCTCGGAGGCCTTGACGCCCGCTGCCATCAGGATTCACCCACTTCGCGCGTAACAATGCGGCACTTCATCGGGAGCTTGTGGATCGCGCGACGCATCGCCTCTCGCGCGATCTGCTCGTTGGGGAAGGACATCTCGAAGAGAACCCGCCCCGGCTTGACGTTGGCGACCCACCACTCGGGCGAGCCCTTACCGGAACCCATCCGGGTTTCCGCCGGCTTCTTGGTGAGGGCCTGGTCCGGGAAGATCGTGATCCAGACCTTGCCACCACGCTTGATGTGCCGGGTCATCGCGATACGGGCCGACTCGATCTGGCGGTTGGTCACGTACGCCGGCTCGAGAGCCTGGATCCCGAACTCGCCGAACACCACGCGGTTACCGCCCTTGGACGCGCCGTGGCGGTCCGGGTGGTGCGGCTTGCGGAAGCCCTTCGGGGGCTTGCGCGGCATCAGCATCTGTCAGCCCTCCTGCTGCGTTTCTGCCGGCTGAGTAGCGGCCGGAGCGGACGCGGTCGCGGCGACAGCGCCGGCGTCCACCGGCTCGCCGCTCGGCGTCTCGGCCTGCTGCGCGACGGTGGTCGCGGCAGCCCGGCCGGCCTCGGTGCCACCGGCGGTGGTGCCGGACGAACCCGACCGGCCACGGCGCGGCCGCTCGGGGCGGTCGCCGCGGTCACGGCGCGGGCGGGACGGGCCGGCCTCGGCCGGGGCCTCCCGGCCCGGGACGGCGTCGCCCTTGTAGATCCAGACCTTCACACCGATCCGGCCGAAGGTGGTACGGGCCTCGAAGAAGCCGTACTCGATGTTGGCCCGCAGCGTGTGCAGCGGAACCCGGCCCTCACGGTAGAACTCGGTCCGGCTCATCTCGGCGCCGCCGAGACGGCCCGAGACCTGCACCCGGATGCCCTTGCAGACCGGGTTCTTCATCGCGGACTGCATCGCCTTGCGCATGGCCCGGCGGAAGCTGACCCGGCTGGACAGCTGCTCGGCGACGCCCTGGGCGACCAGCTGCGCGTCCGACTCGGGGCTCTTCACCTCGATGATGTTCAGCTGAACCTGCTTGCCGGTGAGCTTCTCCAGCTCGCCCCGGATGCGGTCGGCCTCCGCACCCTTCCGGCCGATGACGATGCCCGGCCGGGCGGTGTGGATGTCGACGCGGACCCGGTCCCGGGTGCGCTCGATGTCGACCTTGGAGATACCGGCGCGCTCCAGGCCCTTGGACATCATCCGGCGGATCTTGACGTCCTCGCCGATGTAGTCCTTGTAGAGCTTGTCCGCGAACCAGCGGGACTTCCAGTCGGTCGAGATGCCGAGCCGGAACCCGGTGGGGTGAACCTTCTGACCCATTACTCGGCACCCTCCGTCTTGCTCTGCCCCTCGGCGGCCGTGGCCTGCTTGGCCGGAGCGGCCTTCTTCGCCGACTTCTTCGGCGCGGCCGGCGCCACCGCCTCGACCGCCACCGTGATGTGGCAGGTGCGCTTGCGGATCCGGTACGCCCGGCCCTGCGCCCGCGGCCGGAACCGCTTCATCGTCGGGCCCTCGTCGACGAACGCCTCGCTGACGAGCAGCGCGTCGGGGTCCAGCCGCTCGTTGTTCTCCGCGTTGGCGATCGCGCTCGCGAGCACCTTGTACACCTGCTCGCTCGCAGCCTGCGGCGCGAACTGCAGCACCGTGAGCGCCTCCTTCGCGGGCAGGCCGCGGACGAGGTTGACCACCCGGCGCGCCTTCATCGGCGAGATGCGCACGTGCCGCGCAACCGCCCGCGCGCCCGGAAGCACCGGAGCGTCGCCCTTTCCTGGCATCGCTGTAACCCCTTGTTCCTCTATCCGTATGCCCGCGGCGTCAGCGCCGGCGGCTCTTCCGGTCGTCCTTCTCGTGACCCTTGAACGTGCGGGTCAGCGCGAACTCGCCGAGCTTGTGCCCGACCATGGCCTCGGTCACGAACACCGGGACGTGCTTGCGTCCGTCGTGCACGGCGATCGTGTGCCCGAGCATGTCGGGAATGATCGTCGAGCGCCGCGACCAGGTCTTGATGACGTTCTTCGTGCCCTTGTCGTTCTGCGTCTCCACCTTCTTGAGCAGGTGGTCGTCGACGAACGGGCCCTTCTTCAGGCTGCGAGGCATCTGTCAGCTCTCCTGTTAGCCGCGCTTGCGGGTGGCGTAGCGGCGGCGGACGATCAGCCGGTCACTCGGCTGGCCCTTACGGCGGGTGCGGCCCTCGGGCTTACCCTGCGGGTTGACCGGGTGGCGACCGCCGGAGGTCTTACCCTCACCACCACCGTGCGGGTGGTCGACCGGGTTCATCGCGACACCACGGACGGTCGGGCGCTTGCCCTTCCACCGCATCCGGCCGGCCTTACCCCAGTTGATGTTCGACTGGTCGGCGTTGCCGATCTCGCCGATGCTGGCGCGGCAGCGAACGTCGACCCGCCGGATCTCACCGGACGGCATGCGAAGGCTCGCGTACGCCCCCTCACGGCCGAGCAGCTGGATGCCGACGCCGGCCGAACGGGCCAGCTTGGCGCCACCGCCAGGACGCAGCTCCACGTTGTGGACGGTGGTACCGACGGGGATGTTGCGCAGCGGCAGGTTGTTGCCCGGCTTGATGTCGGCACCCGGGCCCGACTCCACCGTGTCGCCCTGCTTCAGGTCCTTCGGCGCGATGATGTAACGCTTCTCGCCGTCGGCGTAGTGCAGCAGCGCGATCCGCGCGGTGCGGTTCGGGTCGTACTCGATGTGGGCGACCTTCGCCGGCACGCCGTCCTTGTCGACCCGCTTGAAGTCGATCAGGCGGTACTGGCGCTTGTGGCCGCCACCGTGGTGCCGCGTGGTGATCCGGCCGTGGGCGTTGCGACCGCCCTTCTTCGGCAGCGGAGCCAGCAGCGACTTCTCGGGCGTCGACCGGGTGATCTCGGCGAAGTCGGCGACGCTCGAGCCACGCCGGCCCGGCGTCGTCGGCTTGTACTTACGGATAGCCATTGTCTACACCCCTCAGCTGACCGGGCCGCCGAAGGCCTCGATACGGTCACCGTCAGCCAGCTTCACCATCGCCCGCTTGGTGTCCTTACGCTTGCCGAACCCGGTGCGGGTCCGCTTGCGCTTGCCCTCGCGGTTGAGCGTGTTGACCGTCAGGACACGGACGTTGAAGATCTGCTGGATAGCGATCTTGATCTCGGTCTTGTTCGCGTCCGGGTGCACCAGGAAGGTGTACCAGTTGCGGTTCAGCTCGCTGTAGCTCTTCTCCGAGACGACCGGCGCGACGATGATGTCGCGCGGATCGGCGATCGTGCTCACTTGCCACCCTCCTCGGTGGTCTCGGCGGGCTCAGCCGCCCGGCCGACCTCCGTCGGCAGCCCCAGGAACTCGTCCAGGGCCTCCTTGGTGAAGACCACGTCGTCGGCCACCAGCACGTCGTACGTGTTGAGCTGGCCGGCCTCGATCAGGTGCACCCGCGGCTCGTTGCGCAGCGACACCCAGTTCAGCTCGTCGGTGCCGCTCAGCACGACCAGGACGCGACGGGCGTCGGTCAGCTTCGCCAGCGTGGCCAGCGCGGCCTTGGTCGACGGCTTCTCGCCGGAGACGAACGCCTCGACGACGTGCACCTGGCCGGCGCGGGCCCGGTCGGAGAGGGCGCCACGCAGGGCGGCGGCCTTCATCTTCTTCGGGGTGCGCTGGCTGTAGTCGCGCGGCACCGGGCCGTGGACCACGCCACCGCCGGCGAACTGCGGCGCGCGGGTCGAGCCCTGGCGGGCCCGACCGGTGCCCTTCTGCTTGTACGGCTTCTTGCCCCCACCGGAGACCTCGCCGCGGGTCTTGGTCTTGTGCGTGCCCTGCCGGGCCGCCGCGAGCTGAGCCACCACGACCTGGTGCATCAGCGCGATGTTGGCCTGGGCGTCGAAGATGTCGGCCGGCAGCTCGACGGAGCCGCTCTTGGTGCCTTCGACGCTGAGGACGTCAACGGTGGTCACTTGGCCGCACCGCCCTTCTTCGCCTTGGTCTTGGCCGCGGTACGGACCAGGACCAGCGCGCCCTTGGGGCCGGGAATGGCACCCCGGACGAGCAGGAGGTTGTTCTCGGTGTCGACCGCCTGGACGGTCAGGTTCTGGACGGTGTAGCGCACGCCACCCATCCGACCGGCCATCCGGGTGCCCTTGAAGACGCGACCCGGGGTCGCGCAGGCGCCGATGGAGCCCGGCGAGCGGTGCTTGCGCTCGACACCGTGGCTGGCGCGCAGGCCGTGGAAGCCGTGCCGCTTCATCGGGCCGGCGTAGCCCTTGCCCTTGGTCTTGCCGGTGACGTCGACGGTGATGCCGGCGGGGAACTCCTCGACCGTGACCTCCTGGCCCGGCGAGTAGTCCGCGGCGTCGTTGGTGCGCAGCTCGACGATGTGCCGGCGCGGCGCGACCTCCGCCTTGGCGTAGTGCCCGGCGATCGGCTTCTTGACCTTGCGCGGGTTGATGGCCCCGTACGCCAGCTGGACCGCGGAGTAACCGTCCTTGTCGGCGCTACGAACCTGGCTGACGACGCACGGGCCGGCCTGAACCACGGTCACCGGAACAACGCGGTTGTTGTCCCAGACCTGGGTCATGCCGAGCTTTGCGCCCAGGATCCCCTTGACTTGCCTGTCCATTTGTCCGGTCCCTACAGCTTGATCTCGATGTCGACGCCAGCCGGCAGGTCGAGGCGCATGAGCGAGTCGACCGTCTTCGGGGTCGGGTCGATGATGTCGATCAGACGCTTGTGCGTGCGCATCTCGAAGTGCTCGCGCGAGTCCTTGTACTTGTGCGGCGAGCGGATAACGCAGAAACGGTTGATCTCCGTGGGCAGCGGCACCGGGCCAGCGACCTGCGCCCCGGTACGCGTCACCGTCTCGACGATCTTCCGAGCCGAGGAGTCGACGACCTCGTGGTCATAGGCCTTGAGCCGGATGCGGATCTTCTGTCCCGCCATGGTGGCTTCTGTTCCTTCTCTCGATGCCGCTGTGTTGCGGGCGCCTGTACCGGCTGGCACAGGCCCACTTCCGCCGACCCCCGCGGTCGGGCGTGTCGCGCCCGTGGGCCGGGCTCCGCCCGGGACTCCGGAGCGATTCTCCGACCACGCGGTGGGTCATGGCGCCGATCGCGTCTCCGCGACCCGGGCGCCGCGCGAGGGTGGTTGACCGCCAGGGGCGGCCAACCACCCTACGCGAGACTGTCGGTCACCAGGAGGTCCAGCATGCACCGGACGCAGGCGACTGACCGTCGTTACGCAACCTGACTAGTATGCCGCACGACCGGCGGCGACGCTAATCGGGGTTACCCAGCTCACTTGATGATCTTGGTGACGCGGCCCGCGCCGACCGTACGGCCACCCTCCCGGATCGCGAACTTGAGGTTCTCCTCCATCGCGATGGGCTGGATCAGCTTCACGGTCATCGTGGTGTTGTCGCCCGGCATGACCATCTCGGTGCCCTCGGGCAGGGTGACGACACCGGTGACGTCCGTGGTCCGGAAGTAGAACTGCGGACGGTAGTTCTGGAAGAACGGGGTGTGGCGGCCACCCTCCTCCTTGGAGAGGATGTAGACCGTCGCCTCGAACTCCGTGTGCGGGGTCGTGGTGCCCGGCTTGATAACGACCATGCCGCGCTCGACGTCCTCGCGCTTGATGCCGCGGAGCAGCAGGCCGACGTTCTCGCCCGCGCGAGCCTCGTCGAGCAGCTTGCGGAACATCTCGATGCCGGTGCAGACCGTCTTCTGCGACTTCTCGCGGATACCGACGATCTCCACCTCCTCGTTCGGCTTGAGGATGCCGCGCTCGGCGCGGCCGGTGACCACGGTGCCGCGACCGGTGATGGTGAAGACGTCCTCGATCGGCATGAGGAACGGCTTCTCCGTCTCGCGCTCCGGCTGCGGGATCGCGGTGTCGACCGCGTTCATCAGGTCCAGGAGCTTCCCGGTCCACTCCGGGTCACCCTCGAGGGCCTTCAGCGCCGAGACCCGGACGACCGGCAGGTCGTCACCCGGGTACTCCTGCGAGGAGAGCAGCTCGCGGACCTCGAGCTCGACGAGCTCCAGGAGCTCCTCGTCGTCGACCATGTCGCTCTTGTTGAGCGCCACGACGATGTACGGCACGCCGACCTGGCGGGCCAGCAGCACGTGCTCGCGGGTCTGCGGCATCGGGCCGTCGGTCGCCGCCACCACCAGGATCGCGCCGTCCATCTGGGCGGCACCGGTGATCATGTTCTTGATGTAGTCGGCGTGACCGGGGCAGTCGACGTGCGCGTAGTGCCGGTTCTCGGTCTGGTACTCGACGTGCGAGATCGAGATCGTGATACCACGCGCCTTCTCCTCCGGCGCGTTGTCGATCTGGTCGAACGGCGTGTACGGGTTCAGGTCCGGGTAACGGTCGTGCAGGACCTTGGTGATGGCCGCCGTCAGCGTCGTCTTACCGTGGTCGATGTGACCAATGGTGCCGATGTTGACGTGCGGCTTAGTCCGCTCGAACTTCGCCTTCGCCACTGGTGTCCTCCTGTGGACTTTCTTGGTTCGTTCGCCCCGGCGCGCCGGGTCGGCGCTTAGGACTCTGTCGACAGCCTTTCCGGCCTGGTGGCCGGAGAGCCTTGGTGGGTTCTGCGGCGATGAAGCCTACAGGCCCGGATTCACACAATCCGACCGAGGTGGCCGCGGGCGGGAACTCCTCCCGCGGCCGGCCCCGGCTCATCGAATCAGCTCAGGCGAGCGTCACTCGCCGGTCGCCTTGGCGATGATCTCCTTGGCCACCGAGGCCGGAACCTCGGCGTAGGAGTCGAACTGCATGCTGTAGCTAGCCCGGCCCTGGGTCTTCGACCGCAGGTCGCCGACGTAGCCGAACATCTCCGACAACGGCACCAGGGCGCGGACGACGCGGGCACCGCCGCGCTCCTCCATCGCCTGGATGATGCCACGGCGGGAGTTGAGGTCGCCGATGACGTCACCCATGTTCTCCTCAGGAGTGGTGACCTCAACGGCCATCATCGGCTCGAGCAGCGCGGGATCGGCCTTGCGGGCCGCCTCCTTCATCGCCATCGAGCCGGCGATCTTGAACGCCATCTCGGACGAGTCGACCTCGTGGTACTGACCGTCCACCAGCGTCAGCTTGACGCCCACCAGCGGGAAGCCGGCGAGGATGCCGTACTGCATCGCGTCCTGGGCGCCCGCGTCCACCGAGGGGATGAACTCCCGGGGGATACGGCCACCGGTGACGGCGTTCGCGAACTCGTAGGTCGGCGAGTCGTTGTCCAGCGGCAGCGGCTCCAGGCTGATGATGACCCGGGCGTACTGGCCGGAACCACCGGTCTGCTTCTTGTGGGTGTACTCGACCTTCTCCACCGCGCGGCGGATGGTCTCGCGGTACGCCACCTGCGGCTTACCGATGTTCGCCTCGACGTTGAACTCGCGGCGCATCCGGTCGACCAGGATGTCCAGGTGCAGCTCGCCCATGCCGGAGATGACCGTCTGGCCGGTCTCCTCGTCCAGCTTGACGCGGAAGGTCGGGTCCTCCTCGGCCAGCCGCTGGATGGCGGTGCTGAGCTTCTCCTGGTCGGCCTTGGTCTTCGGCTCGATGGCGACCTCGATGACCGGCTCCGGGAAGGTCATCGACTCCAGGATGACCGGGTTCGCCGGGTCGCACAGGGTGTCACCGGTGGTGGTCTGCTTCAGACCCTGGACCGCGATGATGTCGCCAGCCTTGGCGGAGCTGCGCTCCTCCCGCTTGTTGGCGTGCATCTGGTAGATCTTGCCGATCCGTTCCTTGCGGTCCTTGGTGGAGTTGACCACCTGCATGCCGGACTCGATCGTGCCCGAGTAGACCCGCACGTAGGTCAGCTTGCCCAGGTGCTTGTCGGTCTGGATCTTGAAGGCCAGCGCCGAGAACGGCTCCGACACCGACGGCTTCCGCTGCATCGGGGTCTCGCCGTCGGTCGCGGTGCCCTCGATCGCCGGGATGTCCAGCGGCGAGGGCAGGTAGGCGACGACCGCGTCGAGCATCGGCTGGATGCCCTTGTTCTTGAACGCGGTGCCGCAGAACACCGGGTTGGCCTTGCCCCCGATGGTGGCGCGGCGGATGGCGGCGTGGATGTCCTCGACGGAGATCTCCTCGCCCTCGAGGTACTTCTCCATCACCGCGTCGTCGACGTCGGCCAGCGTCTCGAGCAGCTTCTCCCGCCACTCGGCGGCGCTGTCGGCCAGGCCGGCCGGGATCTCCTCGACCGTGTAGTCCTCACCCTTCTGGGTCTCCCCGCGCCAGGTGAGGGCCCGCATGCCGATGAGGTCGACGACGCCGACGAAGTCGGCCTCGGACCCGATCGGGATCTGGAGCACCAGCGGAGTGGCGTTGAGCCGGTCGATCATCATCTGCACGGCGCGGAAGAAGTCGGCGCCGGTCCGGTCCATCTTGTTGACGAAGCACATCCGCGGGACGTTGTACTTGTCCGCCTGACGCCAGACGTTCTCCGTCTGCGGCTCCACGCCAGCGACACCGTCGTAGACCGCGACCGCACCGTCCAGGACCCGCAGCGACCGCTCGACCTCGACCGTGAAGTCGACGTGGCCGGGCGTGTCGATGATCTGGATCGTGTGGCCCTTCCACTCGCACTTCGTGGCGGCGGAAGTGATGGTGATACCGCGCTCCTGCTCCTGTTCCATCCAGTCCATGACCGCGGCACCCTCGTGGGTTTCGCCGATCTTGTACGTGATACCGGTGTAGAACAGGATCCGCTCGGTGGTAGTGGTCTTACCGGCATCGATGTGCGCCATGATGCCGATGTTGCGTACGTTGGCGAGCGCGTCTGCGGCGGCCACTTCAATCCCTACTTATCGTCGTCTAGACACAACTGGTGGCGGTTCCGGCGCCTCGTGGGCGCCGGAACCAGGGTGTTACCAGCGGTAGTGCGCGAAGGCCTTGTTGGACTCGGCCATCTTGTGCGTGTCCTCGCGCCGCTTGACGGCGGCACCGAGGCCGTTGCTCGCGTCCAGCAGCTCGTTCATCAGCCGCTCGACCATGGTCTTCTCGCGCCGGGCCCGGGAGTACGTGACCAGCCAGCGCAGACCGAGGGTGGTCGCGCGGGCCGGCCGGACCTCGACCGGTACCTGGTAGGTGGCGCCACCGACGCGGCGGCTGCGCACCTCGAGGGTCGGCTTCACGTTGTCCATCGCCCGCTTCAGGGTGACGACGGGGTCGGTGCCGGACTTCTCCCGGCAGCCCTCGAGCGCGGCGTAGACGATGCGCTCGGCGAGCTGACGCTTGCCGCGCAGCAGGATCTTGTTCACGAGCTGGGTGACCAACGGCGAGTTGTACACCGGGTCAGCGACCAGCGCCTTCCGCGGAGCGGGTCCCTTACGCGGCATGTCAGCTCTTCTCCTTCTTCGCGCCGTAACGGCTGCGCGCCTGCTTGCGGTTGCGGACACCCTGGGTGTCCAGCGAGCCGCGAACGATCTTGTACCGCACGCCGGGGAGGTCCTTCACCCGACCGCCGCGGACCAGCACGATCGAGTGCTCCTGCAGGTTGTGGCCGACACCCGGGATGTACGCGGTCACCTCGATCTGGCTGCTGAGCTTGACACGAGCGACCTTGCGCAGCGCCGAGTTCGGCTTCTTGGGGGTGGTGGTGTACACGCGGGTGCACACGCCGCGCCGCTGAGGCGAACCCTTCAGCGCCGGGGTCTTGGTCTTGCTCGTCTTCGCCTGTCGGCCCTTTCGGACCAGCTGCTGGATCGTGGGCACCGGGTTTCCTGCTCCCTTCGGCCGCCGCACAGCGACCGCGCCGTCTGCTCTAGCCGGCCTGATGGACGGCTCTCCTACATTCCAACCAGGACCACCTGTCGGGAGTCCCAGCACCCGCGGTCGGGCGTGTCGCCCGGATCACGGTCCCGCTACGCCGCTCGCACGTCGTACCGGATTTCTGTCACCGGCACACGGCGCACCGAGTGCCAGATCTTGGGCTATGGTCGTGCCGTCGCGCGATCACCGGATGACCGGTTCCAGCGCACGCACGCATTGCCCGGGCCTGCCCGGGCACAAGCGGAAAGAGTACCTACCACAGCCGCGCAGGTCAAAACGGAGCGGCCTGGGAAGACCGCTCCGCGGTCCACCGGCCGATCACGTCATGTCCACCCGCCCCTGATGGGCCCCTGCCTCGACCAGTGTAACGGCCTGAACCACCGGCGGGCCCGGCGGCCCCCGTTCCGCCCAGCGGCCGTGGACACCGGCCGACCGCACCGATCATGTGATCTGCAACACCAGCGCCAGCGCCAGCCCGAGCAGGCTGAGCAGCAGCCCCACTCCCCCGCAGCTGAGGCCCGCCGTGGCCAGGCCACGGCCGGTGAACCGGACCGCCGGCGGCGGCGCCGGCCGCCGGATCTGCCGCCGGGCCAGCAGGCCGGCCACCAGCGCGGCGCCGCCGGCGAGCGCGCCGAGCACGGTGAACGCCCCGGCCGCCCAGGCACCCCCGAACCTGGGCCCGGAGACGCCGAAGCAGAACACCAGCAGCGAGACCAGGATCGAGGCGATCCCGCTGACCAGCGACCCGACGGCGAACCCCGAGGTCACCGGGGGCACGTCGAGGTGGACCACGCCGAACGGGGTGCCGGGCACCGGGTCCACCCGCCTCGGCGGGCGCGGGGCCTCGCGCGGGGGCGGGGGCATCGGCCCCGGTCGGGCGCCGGCCGCCGGCGGCATCGGCGCCCAGCCACCGCCCGCCGGCGCGCTACCCGGCGCCGCCCACCCCGCGCCGGGTGCGGGCGGCATCCCCGGGTACGCCCCGGGTGCCGTCCATCCGGCACCCGGGGGCGGCTGCGCGCCGGGATGCGCCCCCTGCGGGGCCGGACCGTGATGCCTTAGGTGACCGGGCTGGTCCGCAGCGGCGCCCGGCACCCCCGGCGCCGCGGGCGGGTATGGAACGCCCGGCGCCACCGGCGGGTACGGGCCGGCGGGCGGCCAGTATCCGGACGGCGTGGGTTGCGGGGCGACCGGCGGCGGGGCGTACCCCACGCTGGCGACCTCCGGCGGCAGGCTCGGCCCCTCGTCCGGCGCGGCCCAGGACGCGGCGGGCCCGGCGTCCGGTGCGGCCCACGGGGCGGCGGGCCCGGCGCCCGGCGTGGACCGGGGGCCGGCGGGCTCGGTACCCGGCGTCGACCCGGCGGGGTCCGGCCCGCTGCCGGCCCGGGTCGGGTCGTCTCCCGGCGGCGGGGCCGGTTCCGTCACGAGTGCCTCCTGTCGACGTGGCTCGCCCGCCGCGCGGCGGACACCGGCCAGGCTACCGTCGCGGGTCCCGGCGACGGGGCCGGGCGCGGGGCGGCTCCCCCGCCCGATCAGTCGATGTTCGGGGCGTAGTCGTGCCCGAAGGGAGCGTCGGCGAGCCGGATCACGCCGATCACCACAGCCGCGACCACCGCCGTCGCGAACAGGACCAGGCCCGTCCAGGCCAGCCGCTCCCCGCGCCGCAGCCACTCCCCACCGGTGAGGAAGCCGCCCGAGGCGTACGCCTGCCGGCGGGCCTGCCGGGCGAGCCACAGGGCGATCGTCGACGGCACCACGCCGCCGATGAAGAACCCGGTGCAGGCTCCGATCAGCCCCAGGGCGAAGACCGCACGGGCCTTCGTCGAGCGGACCGGCTCGGGATCGAAGGGGTGGCGCGGCCCCTGCTCGGCGACGGGCACCTGCCCGGGCGCGGTCGTCATGCCTCCCATCATGCCCCGAATGCCCCCATCACGCCCCTACGGTTTCGGCCGGCTCGGCCGCTGGTCGAGCCAGCCCCGGCACCGCCCCGGCCGCCGCTCGAGAGATACCTCTTCAGATGGCGCGCGCCCAGACGCGACGAGACCCCCGGCGGGTGCCGGGGGCCTCGTCGTTGCTGGTGCTTAGCGGTACGACCCGAAGTCGAAGTCGTCCAGCGGCACCGCCTGGCCGCTGGCCGGCCCGAAGCCGTAGTCGGTCTCCGGGTAGCCGGTCATCGAGTAGACCTTGGCCTTCGCCTCCTCGGTCGGCTCTACCCGGACGTTGCGGTACTTGCTGATGCCCGTACCGGCCGGGATGAGCTTACCGATGATCACGTTCTCCTTGAGGCCGATCAGCGAGTCGCTGCGGGCGTGGATCGCCGCGTCCGTCAGCACCCGGGTGGTCTCCTGGAAGGAGGCCGCCGACAGCCAGGAGTCCGTGGCCAGCGAGGCCTTGGTGATACCCATCAGCACCGGACGGCCGGCGGCCGGCTCGCCGCCCTCGGAGACGAGTCGGCGGTTCTCCGACTCGAAGAGCGCCCGGTCGACCAGCACGCCCGGCAGGAACTCGGTCGAGCCGGAGTCGATGACCGTCACCCGCTTGAGCATCTGGCGGATGATGATCTCGATGTGCTTGTCGTGGATGAGCACACCCTGCGAGCGGTAGACCTCCTGGACCTCCTGGGTCAGGTGGACCTGGACCGCGCGCGGGCCGAGGATGCGCAGCAGCTCGTGCGGGTCGATGGTGCCCTCGGTGAGCTTCTCGCCGACCTCGACGTGGTCGCCGTCGTGGGCCCGCAGCCGGACCCGCTTGGAGATCTTGTCGTAGACGATCTCGTCGCTGCCGTCGTCCGGCACCACGATGATCTTCCGCGACCGCTCGCCGTCCTCGATCCGGATCCGACCCGGGGTGTCGGCGATGGGCGCCTTGCCCTTCGGGATCCGGGCCTCGAAGATCTCCTGGACCCGGGGCAGACCCTGGGTGATGTCCTCACCCGCGACACCACCGGTGTGGAAGGTACGCATCGTCAGCTGCGTACCCGGCTCACCGATCGACTGGGCGGCGATGATGCCGACCGCCTCGCCGACGTCCACGGTCTTGCCGGTCGGCAGCGAGCGGCCGTAGCACGCACCGCAGACGCCCAGCTTCGACTCGCAGGTGAGCACGCTGCGCACCCGGACGGTCTCCACCCCGGCCGCCACGATCCGGTCGACCAGGATCGAGTTGATGTCCTGACCCCGCTCGGCCACCACGGTGCCGTCCGGCCCCTTGATGTCGTCGGCCAGGGTACGGGCGTGCACGCTGGTCTCGGCGTGCTCGTGCACGACCAGAGTGCCGCCTTCGGCGGCCGCCTGACCGCTCGCGTCGATCCTCTGACCAATCTGCATCGGGATGGCGCGGTCGGTGCCGCAGTCCTCCTCGCGGATGATGACGTCCTGCGAGACGTCCACCAGACGACGGGTCAGGTAACCCGAGTCGGCGGTACGCAGGGCGGTGTCCGCGAGACCCTTCCGGGCACCGTGCGTGGAGATGAAGTACTCCAGCACGGACAGACCCTCCCGGTACGAGGCCTTGATCGGCCGCGGGATGATCTCACCCTTCGGGTTGGCCACCAGACCACGGATCGCCGCGATCTGCCGGAGCTGGAGCAGGTTACCGCGGGCACCCGAGTTGATCATCTTCCACAGCGGGTTCTCCTGCGGCAGCGCGTTGTCCATCT
>NZ_JBEYER010000091.1:0-27573 GCF_040634005.1 Micromonospora sp. NPDC007271 | reverse complement strand
CTCCCGCAGCCGTTCCCGGCCGCGCGGGGAGAGCCGGACGGTCGCCTCGTCCCGGCCCGCGTCCCGTAGCGCGCGGACCAGGTCACCCAGGAACGGGTGCTCGTCGACCTGGAGGCCCTCCGGGTTCGGGATCACCAGGTAGGCGGAGGAGTCGGCCACGGACGTCCGTGCGGCGTCGGTGAAGCCGGCCACGACCTGCCGGGTGCGGGCCAGGTCGCCGGCGGCCACCTCGATGGTGATCGGCCGCCACTCACCGCCCAGGTTCTCCGGGGCCGCGGCGGCGGCAGCGGCGGCGCGGGCCGGATCGACTCCGCCCGCACGCTGCGGCGCGACGGTACGCGCCGCGGGGCCACCCGCCGTCGGGTAGAGCAGCGCGTTGGCCACCAGGTGCAGACCGTTCTCGTTGTACGCCCGGAACAGCGGGTTGAACGCGAACAGCACCGCTCGCCCGGCACCGGTCGGCTCGTCCACCAGCGCGACCGTCCCCTTCAGCGCGTCGCCGTGGACGGTGTAGCCGTTGGACCAGAAGGTGTCACCGGACGGGTAGCGGAGCACGTTGGTGCCGGTGCTGCTCGGGCCCAGAATCGGGTCGCCGTTGTTGAACTCGAAGTCCTCCGCGGGGCGGCCCAGCGCGACCGGGCTGTTCTGGTTGACGTCGACCCGCAGGTGCGAGCCGATCACCTGGTAGCCGGTCGGCTTCTGCCGTTCGACGGTGGAGGTGAGCCCGGCGGCCCGGGCCAGGCGGGTGCCCTCGTTGCGCAGGCCGATGTAGGTGTGGCCCTGGGCGATCCAGTTCCGCAGGTTGGCCTGCCCGGTGGCGGTGAGCCCGCCGGTCGCGCTGCTGCCGTCCGGCACGAGCAGCACGCTGCGCTCGGTGAACGCCGACGTGTTGTCGTTGATGTCGGCGGTGGTCACCGGCTTGAGGTCGAGCCCCCACCGCTTGCCGAGCATGTACCGGGCCTCGCCGTGGGAACCGGAGGTGGTGGAGATGCCGGTGCCCTGGAACAGCCCGACGTCCGGCAGGCCCACCGGCGTCCCGTTGGCCGTCGCGTCCTGCGGGTTCAGGGTCACCCCGAGCGATCGGGCGAGCTGGTCGATCTCCGGGGTCAGGCTCTTCGCGGGGAATCCGACCACGCCGGTGTCGAGGTCACGGACGAGCGGCACGCCCTGGCCGAGCAGCCGGAAGGTGAGTTCGGCCGCCGCCGCGGAGTCCAGCGGGTACGCGTACGAGCCCTTCGCCCCGGCCGCCGAGGTCTTGCCGCCGGAGATCCCTCGGACCAGTTGCGCCTGCGGCCGGACGTCGTCGCCGGTGTAGATCGTGTCCACGCCCATCAGCAGCGGGTTGCTCCAGGACGACACGTCGTAGAAGTAGGGGAACGGGACGTGCGGGTCCTCGCCCAGGATCGCCTGGATCCAGTGCTTCTGCGGCTGGTCCATCGGGATCCAGTACGCGCCCTCGGGCACGGTGACGTCGGTGGCGGTGCGTCCGCCGAAGACCCGGGCGCTCGACACCCGGGTCGACTTGGTCACCTCGTACACCTCGACGTCCATCCGGCGCAGCCGCTCGACCAGCTGGCGTACGTCGGCGAGCTGGCGGTCGGGGAGCAGGAAGTAGGACCGGATCTTGACGTCCGGCACCGGGAACTGGACGGTGTTGGTCGGCTGGACCACCTCGTTCGGCTCCAGGGCGCCGGCCCGCCCCTGTGCGAGCGCGTCCGTCCAGATCTTGTAGTAGCCGGTCAGCAGCTCGTGCTTGTGCGCGGCGGCCCAGCCGAGGGTGGACCACTGGGTGTGGAACTGCTGCTGCACCCGGTCGGCCACCGCCGAGGAGCTGCCCTTCTCGAAGGTCATGCCGGCGGCGCCGAAGCCGGCGGCCGGCACGGTGTCTCCGTAGCCCATGAAGAACAGGTCGTACGTCGAGTAGTTGAAGTAGCACTCGGTCGTGACGGCACCGCCGCAGGCGCCGTTGTAGCCGAACCCGGCCTTGTTGGCCTCGCCGATCCGGTTGATCCAGTCGACGGCCTCACTGGCGATCTCGTGGTGGATCGGGTCGGCGTTGGGCGGGAAGAAGTACTGCCGGCCGCCCATCTCGTGGGCGTCGATGAAGACCTGCGGCGGGTACTGCCGCATCAGTTCGATCTTGCCGTCGGTCTCCTGCTGGCTACGGGCGAACCAGTCCCGGTTCATGTCGAAGCCGTACTCGTTCTGCCGGCGGCTGGCGTCCCGCCCATCCGGGTTCTGCGTCGGCACGATGATCGTGACCAGGTTGTCGTTGCGCTGCTGCACCGTGCAGGACAGGCCGGCGGCCAGCTCGTACAGGGTCTTCAGGGCGGCGTCCGTGCCGCTCTTCTCGCCGCCGTGGACGTTGGCCGTGACCCAGACGATGGCCGGCCGGTCGGCCGCCGTGTCGGCGGCCTTGTGCGCCGTGGTCCGCCGCGGGTCCCGCAGGTCGCGGATGTCGTCGGCGATCTGCCGCAGGGTGCCCTGCTGGACGTGCCGCTCGCTGGAGACGACGGCGTACGGCAGGGGCTGGCCGAGTCCGCTGGTCGCCATGACGCCGGTGACCACGCGGTTGGAGGCGTGGTCGACGGCGTTCAGGTAGGTCCGGACCTCGTCGTTGGTGACCATCCGCTCCTGGCCGAGGCCGAGGGGGAAGCCGAGCACCGACTCGGGGCTGGGCACGGTGGACAGCCGGGCGGAGGGGTCGTTGCTGCAGGTGGCGGCCGGGGCGGCGGCGCCGGCGGGGGCGCTGATCGCGAGGGGTGCCGTGCCGGACAGGAGGAGGATCGCGGCGGCACCGGCCAGCCGTCGCGTGAGGATTGATCCGGGCGGTTGCTTCGACAGGGGCATGTCGGTACCTGTTTCCACTGGGAATTGCGACGCAGTGAGACCGGAGCCTATGGCCGGCCCTTTCCCCTGGTCAAGATTCATTCGCGTGGACATGGCCGCACGTCAACGCCTATTTGTCCGGGCGCTTCGCGCCGGGGCCGAGGCCGAAACGGCGGCGGGTGGGGCGGGACGACATGCCGTCATCCGACCGGGTGGGTCCGCGCCCGGCCTCCTGCTGAACCGGCCGATCGGCATCAACACGACAATTAGGATGCCGAGGGTGACGACCTGGCGGCGGAGTGGGCTTCTGGTGGGGGTGCTGCTGCTTCTCGGTACGGCCTGCACCACCACCGCCGACGACGACCGGCAGCGGCCACGGGCGATCCCGTCGAAGCCGGCGGTGGGGGCGTACGGGCCGTTGGTCGCCGGGATGCCCGCCTACCCGACCCCCGGCAACGTGTACGCGGGCGCGGGGCCGAACATGCTCGCCGGGCCGGTACGGGGCGACAAGGCGCTGGTCTACGTGCCGAACACCAAGAGCAACGACGTGTCGGTCATCGACCCGAACACCTACCGGGTCGTCGACACGTTCCCGGGCGGCCCGGAACCGCAGCACGTCGTGCCGTCGTACGACCTGCGGACGCTGTACGTGGCCTCCAGCAAGATCCCCGACGGCGGGCTCGTCCCGGTCGATCCGCGCACCGGCGAGCCGGGCGCGTTCCGGAAGCTGGAGGACGTCTACAACCTCTACTTCACCCCCGACGGCAAGCAGGCCATCGTGGTCGCCGAGGCCTACCAGCGCCTGGACTTCTACGACCTGGCCAACTGGCAGCGGGTGCGCTCGGTGCGGTTTCCCGAGTGCAAGGGCGTGAACCACATGGACTACTCCGCCGACGGCAAGATCATGATGTTCAGCTGCGAGTTCGGCAACCGGATGCTCGTGCTCGACACGGTCAGCCTCCGCAAGCTGCGCGAGTTCACCCTGACCGAGGCCGCCGACGGAATGCCGCAGGACACCCGCCTCACCCCGGACGGGCAGCACTTCCTGGTCGCCGACATGCACGCCAACGGCGTCTACGTCTTCGACGGGCAGGCGACCCGGCAGACCCGGTTCGTCCCCACCGGCAAGGGCGCCCACGGCATCTACTTCAGCCGCGACGGCAAGCTCGCCTACGTCACCAACCGCGACGCCGGCAGCATCACCGTGCTCGACCTGGCCAGCCTGAAACCCACCACCACCTGGACGATCCCCGGCGGCGGCAGCCCCGACATGGGCGGCCTGTCGGCCGACGGCAGCACGCTGTGGCTGTCCGGCCGCTACCACAACGAGGTCTACGTCCTGCGCACCGGCGACGGCAAGCTGCTCGCCCGTATCCCCGTCGGCAACGGGCCGCACGGGTTGACCATCTGGCCCCAGCCGGGCCGCTACTCCCTCGGCCACACCGCCAACATCCGCTGATCGCACCCGCTCGCCGGCCCCGCCAGGCAAGTGTCGGCAATTTGACAGCTGCTGCGGTGAGCGTCACGGTGATCCACTTGCCCCGGCGACTCCCGACATGCCGCGGACCTGGGCATATGTTGGATGCGTCGGTGGCACCGGCGCAAGTCCGGTATCACGTCGTCGATGCCGCGGGCGACGGGGGCTCACCGGCTTCACGTGCGTGGGTGCCGGAGCGCGGGTGGGGAGAGGGGCGAATCGTGAGCAGCTTCCAATATCTGGCGAGGCGGCGGGTGTTCGAGTTCGCCGTCCTCAGCACCGCGCCGGTGTGTGGTGTCCTGCTGACCGTGCTGCACGTCCGGCCCCAGTCGGTGGAGCTGACGATGCCCGGTGTCATCCGGGTGTGCTGGGAGTTCGGCCTCATCGTGGCCGGCGTGGCGGGTCTGCTCGGCATGTTCTGGCCGGGACAACTCGGCACCGGGCTCGGCATCGAACTCGCCGCGCTCCTGATGCTGGGCGCGATCGCCGCGATGTACGTCGTCTCCCTCCTGGTGTTCGCCGGGGAACAGGCGGTCGTGGCGGCGTCGTTCGTCGGCGCGGTGGCGTTCGGCTCCTGGCTGCGCTCCGCCGAGATCGTGCGGTCCCTGCGCTGGCTCATCCGCCTCCACCACGCGGGCGTCGATCCGTGCCCGACGAAGCAGACATGATCACCGCGCAGGACTCCGGTGCTCCCTACTGGGCGCAGGTCGTGATCTCCGCGCTCGGGTTGTTCGGCGGTGCCAGTGGGCTCGGCGTGCTCGCCACCGTCGCCGTGCAGCGGCGGAAGCTGAAGGCCGACACGGCCGGAGCGCTGACCGACACCGCGCTGGCCCTGGTGCAGCCGCTCCGGGCCCGCGTCACCGAACTGGAGGCCGAGGCGCTGACCGTCCGGGAACAGCTGACCGGCTCCCAGCGGGAACTGCGGGAACTGCGGGCGACGGTGTGGGAGTTGACCAGGACGCTGGAACGGTGGCGCGAGGCGATCATGGCACCGGGGGCGACGATGCGCCGGATACAGGCCCTCGTGGCGGAGGAGGAGCGGCGCCCACCGGGTCGCCCCCGACGTCGTGGCCCGTGACCGGTCGCGTCAGCCGTGCCCGTTGCCCCGGTGGAGGTCCAGCACCCCGGGCACGTCGGCGAAGCCGCCCACCACCCGGTGGGTCAGCTCCGCGCCGGTGTGCAGCACGGAGGCCCGGTGATGGTGCCGTCCGGCTTCGGCCCGACGTCGAGCAGCAGATTGCCCGTTACCTTTTTGATCGTCCCCAGCCGGGGACTGCTCGGTCGCCCGGCTCGGTATGACTTACTGCCCCTGTCGTACGCATGATCCGGGGGGTGTTGTCGCCGGGCCGGGTGGCGTCGATGGACCGCTGATAGGGACACGGCCGCCCGGGGTTGGGGCAGGTCTCTTCGTAACGTGGCTGCCGGCAGTCGACGCCAGACTGGCGACCGGGCCGGAGCGACGTCGCGGGGAGGCGATGCGATGCACGGCGACTACCAGGTGTTCCTCGGTCTCGATGTCGGCAAGGACGGCCACCACGCCGTCGCCCTGAACCGGGACGGCAAGCGGCTGCACGACGCCGCACTGGTCAACACCGAGGCCAAACTGCGGCAGGTGTTCGACAAGCTCGCCAAGCACGGCCCGGTCCTTGTGATCGTCGACCAGCCCGCTTCGATCGGTGCGCTGCCGGTCGCGGTCGCGCGGGCTTGCGGCCATCAGGTGGCCTACCTGCCCGGACTCGCGATGCGCCGGATCGCCGACCTGCACCCGGGCGCCGCGAAGACCGACGCCCGCGACGCCTACGTGATCGCTGATGCCGCTCGCACCTTGCCACACACGTTGCGCCGCGTCGACGTCGGCGACGAGGCTCTGGCCGAGCTGGAAGTCCTGGTCGGCTTCGACGACGACCTGGCCGGCGAGGCGACCCGGCTGACCAACCGGATCCGCGGCCTGCTCACGCAGATCCATCCCGCTCTGGAACGGGCGCTGGGCAAGAACATCCAGCACAAGGCCGTCCTCGAGTTGCTTTCGCGCTGCGGCGGACCGGCCGGGCTGCGCAAGGCCGGCCGCCGCAAACTCACCTCGATCGCGAACAAGAACGCGCCCCGCATGGGCGAACGCCTCGTCGAGCGCATCATGGCCGCTCTGGACGAGCAGACCGTGATTGTTCCCGGCACCGCTGCGGCCGAGACGATCCTGCCCCGGCTGGCCGACACCCTGCGCGACGTGCTCCAGCAGCGTGACCAGGTCGCCGCTGAGGTGGACAGGATGCTTGATGCCCACCCTCTTGCCGAGGTCCTGACCTCGATGCCCGGCATCGGCGTCAGGACCGCCGCCCGGATCCTGCTCGAAGTCGGTGACGGCAGCGCCTTCGCCACCCCAGGGCATCTGGCCGCCTACGCCGGCCTGGCCCCAGTGACCCGCCGCTCGGGCAGCAGCATCCGCGGCGAACATCCCGCCCGCGGCGGAAACAAGCAGCTCAAACGCGCCTTCTTCCTCGCGGCGTTCGCCGCGCTGGCCGACCCGACCAGCCGCGCCTACTACGACCGCAAACGCGCCCAGGGCAAACGCCACAACGCCGCCCTCATCTGCCTGGCCCGCCGCCGCTGCGACGTCCTGTTCGCCATGCTCCGCGACAAGGCCCCCTACCAGCACAGACCCGTGACCGCCCTACCATCGCCGGCGTGATGGAACTGGACCTCGACGACTTCGCCGCCGCCGTGGACAACCACGCCCCGCAACTGCGCAGCCTCGGCATCCAATGGCAGCTACACCGAGGCCCCACCTACGACAAGTCCGCAGCCTGGATCGACTGCACCAACGGCGATCTCGCCGGCTGGCTGATCGTCTGGACCAGCGGTGAGGCGGAACTGGAAACCGCCGACCTGGCCACAGGCTCGGTCGACAGCACCCACTACGAGTTCTCCGAGATCAACGACCTCACCACCTGCCTCGATGACCTGATCCGCCGGCTAACCCCTACAGGCTCGCCCGCTTGACAGAAGCCATAGGGACACCCCCCCGGGCGCCGATCACCTCGGCGAAGATCCGGACGAGCTGTCGCACCGACTTGTGGTGGTGGTCCTGCGGCCGGTAGCCCCACGAGTCGTTGATCGTGAGGCACAGCTTCCAGGGGCCGTCCGGCGCGGTGACGGGGAGACCCTGCTCGGGGGTGGCGTAGTCGCCGAAGCCGGTCAGCCGTCCGTTGAGGACGGTGTGCGGCGCGCGGGCCGGGATCTGCTCGCCGAGCGCGGCGAACCGCCACTGGCTCTCGTCGCGCTCCCACTGCCCGTCGAACCACAACAGATCGGGTGCGAACCGGTCGAGCAGCTCGTCGATCTGCGCCCGATGGAACGCCAGGAACCGCTCCCAGCGCCCTGGATCCTCCCGGCCCGGTGGCGCGTACGCCAGCGGGTTGTCGGAGTTCTCGTCGACGCTCGGGCCCCGGACGGTGGCGTAGTCCGGATGGGACCAGTCCGCGTGGGAGAAGTAGAGCCCGACCTTCAAGCCACGCCGGCGCATCGCCGCGACGTACCCGGCGACCAGGTCCCGCCCGGCGGGTGCCCGCCGTACGAGGACAGGTCGCCGGCGTCGGTGTTCCACAGCGCCACGCCGTCGTGGTGCTTGGCGGTGAGTACGGCGTAGCGGGCGCCCGCGAGGTGGAACAGCTCCGCCCACGCGTCCGGGTCGAACCGCGTCGCGCGGTGAAGCCGTCGAGCTGCCGCAGGTAGTCCTCCGGCGAGATCTCGCCGTTGAACATCGACCACGACTCGGTGATCCCGTTGACCGCGTAGATGCCCCAGTGCACGAAGATGCCCAGCTTGGCGGCGGCGAACCAGGGCTGCAGGGTCATCGGGTCCGTCCTCCGGTCGGTGTCGTTCCCGGCGGGCCATCCACCTGGGCAACAGTCAAGAGGTCGCCCAGTCGATCGGCAACCCATCGTTCAGCCTCTATCGGCAGGGGTGGCGTGACCCCGTCCGCCCGACAGTCGGGCAGGAACGGGACGACCAGGTGTAAAGGCGGCCATGGTCGGGGTGGCGCCGGCCGGCCGCACCCGATGGATTCCGGGTCTTTTCCATTTCGTGTCTTGACAGTCACGAAGCCGTAGGACGTATGGTTCGACGCAACCGGTTGCGCAACCGGTTGCGTATCCTGGTGCACGAGGAGGTGCAGGGGAAATGGCTACGATCGCCGACGTCGCGAGAGCGGCGGGCGTGCACCGCTCCACGGTGTCGCGGATCCTCCGCGATCCGAAGGCGTTCCGCGGCGAGACCCGCGCGCGGGTGCTGGAGGCGGCGGCTCGCCTCGACTATCGGCCGAGCCGGATCGCGCAGGCACTGAGCGGCGGCGCGTCCCCCCTGGTGCCGCTGGTGGTGCCGGACATCAGCAACCCGTTCTTCGCCCGGGTCGCCCGCGGGGCGGAGGAGATCGCCCGCGCCTCGGGCCTGCACATCGTGGTCTGCAGCACCGGCGGCGACGTCGAGGCCGAGGTCGCGTACCTCCAGGCCATGAGCGATCTCGACACCCCGTGCATCCTCTTCACCCCGAGCACCGACACCGTGGCGGCGCAGCTGCTCTCGATCGCGCGGCACACCGCCGTCGTGCTCATCGACCGCTCCCTGCCGGAAACCGACCTCCGCTGCGTCCGGGTGGACCACGCGCAGGCCGCTGCGGACGGCACGCAGCACCTGCTCACCCGCGGGCACCGCCGCGTCGCCTGCGTCAGCGGCCCGATGTCGGCCTCTTCCGCCCGCGAGCGGATCGCCGGCTACCGGACGGTCATGGACGAGGCCGGACTGCCCGCCCAGGTGGTGGAAGGTGACTTCACCATCGCCGGCGGCCGGCACGCCGGCGCGCGCCTCTTCGCCGGCGGCGAGCCGCCGACCGCCGTGCTCGCCGCCAACGACCTCTGCGCCGTCGGCCTGCTGGCCGCGGCGCGTGACGCCGGGCTCCGGGTGCCTGACGACGTGGCCGTGCTGGGCTTCGACGACCTCGACGTCGCGCAGCACGTGAACCCGAGCCTGACCACCCTCCGACAGCCCTCCGCCGAACTGGGCGGCCAGGCGGCCCGCCTGGCGCTCGCCGACGCCGGACTCGGCGACGACTCGGACGTCGTCCTGACCCTCCAGGCCGAACTCATCGTCCGGGAGTCGGCGTGATCCAGACCGTTCGCACCACCCCCGCAACGCTCCTCAGGAAAGGCGCCATCATGAAGAACCTCCATGTCCGCCGGCGCTCGCTGGTGGCCCTGGCAGCCGTGGCCGCGGCTGCCGTCACGATGTCGGCCTGCTCGGCCGGTGACCCGAACGCCGCCGGCAAGGGCGACGGCACCAACGCCGTCTACGTGATGTCCGACAACCTCGGCGACAAGGGCTTCAACGACTCCGCGAAGGCCGGCTTCGACCGGGCCAAGGCCGAGGGCGCCGGCACGAAACTGCTGCAGGCGTCGCCGAGCGACCCGCAGCTGTGGCGGCAGAACCTCGAGGCCGTCTCCAACTCCGGCCAGTACGACCTGATCTTCACCGGCCCCGGCATGCACGACAACCTCGCCGCGGTCGCCCCCCAGCACCCCGACCAGAAGTACGTCTTCTTCGACGACGAGCTCAAGGCGCCGAACGTCCTGTCCATCCGGTACGCCCAGAACGAGGGCTCCTACCTGGCCGGCGTCCTGGCCGCCAACGCCTCGCTCGACCCGAAGACGTTCCCGCTGTCCAAGGGCAACAAGAAGGTGGGCATCGTCGCGGGCCAGGACCTGCCCGGCATCCAGGAGTTCATCGTCGGCTTCAAGCAGGGCGTGGCCTCCGTGGACCCCAAGATCGCGGTCAACATCTCGTTCGTCGGCAACTTCAACGACGCGCAGAAGGCGTACGACCTGACCACGACGCTGTTCAACTCGGGTGCGGACGTCGTCTACAACGTTGCCGGCCCCGCCGGTCTCGGCATCCTGAAGGCCGCCGCCGACACCAACCACTACGCGATCGGCGTGGACTCCGACCAGAACGCCCTGCACCCCAAGAACGTGCTCGCCTCGATGCTCAAGCAGATCGGCAACTCGGTCTACGACTCGGTCAAGAAGTACGAGAAGGGCGAGATCAAGTTCGGCGAGACGGTCGTGTACGGCCTGGACAACGACGGTGTGGCCCTGGTCTACAACGACGCGCTCGTGCCCACCGAGGTGAAGCAGAAGGTCGACGCGGCCAAGCAGAAGGTGGTCAGCGGCGAGGTCAAGGTCGACTCCGTACTGAAGTAGTCAGGCCCGTGGCCGCGACGGACGCCCGACGGCCGTCGCGGCCACGGCCAGATCGTGCCAAGCGAAGGAAGCCATATGGACGCCTCCACCGCGGGTCACCCGATCCTGCATCTGCAGGGGATCCGCAAGACGTTCGGTAGCAAGGTGGCAATCGAGTCCATCGACCTGGCGGTCGCCGCCGGGGAGGTCCACGCGATCTGCGGCGAGAACGGCGCGGGCAAGTCGACGCTGATGAACATCCTGGCCGGCATCCACCAGCCGGACAGCGGGACGATCAGCGTCCGGGGCCGGGCGGTGGGCATCGGGGGCCCGGCGGAGGCGGCCCGGCTCGGCATCGGCATGGTGCACCAGCACTTCACCCTGGTGCCGTCGATGACGGTGGCCGAGAACATCTTCCTCGGGCGGCAGCCGCGCCGCTGGGGCGGCCTCGTGGCCGACCGCGCGGCGATGCGGCAGGCGGCCGCGGCCCTGATCAGCCGCTACGGCTTCGAGCTGCGCCCCGACCAGCGGGTACGGGACCTGACCGTCGGACAGCGCCAGCGCGTCGAGATCATCAAGGCGCTCGCCTTCGACGCCGAGATCCTCATCCTGGACGAGCCGACCGCGGTGCTCACCCCCGCCGAGGTCGACGACCTGATGAAGGTCATCGAGGTGCTCCGCGACCGGGGCCGCACCGTCCTGTTCATTACCCACAAGCTGCGTGAGGTCAAGGCGGTGGCCGACCGGGTAAGCGTCATCCGACACGGCCGCAGCGTCGGCACCCGCGACAACGCGGGCCTCTCCGAGTCGGAGATCGCCGACCTCATGGTGGGCCGCGCCGTCTTCCTCGCCGACCGCAAGCAGGTGCCGCCTCGCACTGAGCGCGGCGACGACCACCTGACGGTCGCGGGCCTGACCAGCGTCGACGCGACCGGGCGTGCGGTGCTGGAGGACGTCACCTTCGGCATCCGGCCCGGCGAGGTGCTCGGCATCGCCGGCGTGGAAGGGAACGGGCAGACCGAACTCGCCGAGGCGCTGACCGGCCTGCGCGCCGTCACCTCCGGCCGGATCACCCTCGACGGCACGGACGTCACCGGCTGGTCGGCGGGCCGGCGCCGCGGTGCCGGCATGGCCTTCATCCCCGAGGACCGGCTGGACCGGGGCCTGAGCCCGACCATGTCGGTGGCGGAGAACCTCGCCGCGTCGAACTACGGCCGCGGCAAGCTGGTCCGCCGCGGCCTGATCTCGCAGGCGGCGCTGCGCCGCTTCGCCGCCGAGCAGATTCGGCGGTACGACATCCGTGGCGCCGCGCCGGAGACCCCGGTGGGGACGCTCTCCGGCGGCAACATGCAGAAGGTGGTGCTCGCCCGCGAACTCGCCCGGGAACCACGGGTCCTCGTCGTGTCCCAACCCACCCGCGGGGTGGACATCGGGGCGAGCGAGTTCGTCCACCGGCAGATCCTCGCCGCCGCCGAGCGCGGTTGCGCCGTACTGCTGATCTCGTCGGAACTCTCCGAGGTGCTCGCGCTCTCCGACCGGATCGGGGTGATGCTGCGCGGGCGCATCGTCGACGTGCTGGACGCCGCCGACGCGACGGAGACCCGGCTGGGCCTGTTGATGAGTGGCGGCCGAGCGGAGGTGGCGGCATGAGCACTATGACTGAGTTGACGGCGGCCGTCGACGCGTACCAGGAGACCCGGAGCGCGGCCCTGCGCCGGCGCGTACGCGAGACCTGGTCCGCGTCGCGCCGCCCGCTGATCGCGGTGGTCCTCACCCTGGTCGTCGGCTACCTGCTCGTGGTCGTGGTCTCCGACAACCCGGTGCTCGCGTACCAGCAGCTCTTCCTGGGCAACTTCGCCAGCCCCGCGAACGTCGGCAACCTGCTGATGCGGACCGCGCCGCTGCTGCTGATCGCCATCGGCATCGTCTTCTCGTTCCGGGCCGGCATCTTCAACGTCGGCGCGGAGGGGCAGCTGTACGTCGGCGCGATCAGCGCCGCCGCGGCGGCCCTGGCGCTGCCCACGCTCCCCGCCGTGCCGCTGATCCTGATCTCCATGGCCGCCGGCATGGCGGCCGGGGCGATCCTGGCCTGGATCCCAGGGCAGCTGAAGGTCCGGCTCAACGTGGACGAGGTCGTCACCACGCTGATGCTCAACTTCATCGCCATGCTGCTCACCAGCTACCTGGTCAGCAAGCCGCTGCGGGATCCGACCGCGTACGGCGCCACCAGCAAGCCGCTGCCGCCGCAGTCCTTCCTGCCGCAGATCCCCGGCCTGCCCACCGCCAACATCGGCTTCCTGATCGCGCTGCTGACCGTGCCGGTGGCCTGGCTGGTGCTGTTCCGCACCCCGTGGGGCGCCGAACTGCGCGCCGCCGGCAGCAACCTGCGCTTCGCCGAGGCCGTCGGCGTACGCGCCAAAAGCCAGATCATCCGCGCGATGCTGGTCTCCGGCGGCCTCGCCGGGCTGGCCGGCGCGGTCTACGTCCTGGGCACCGGGCACCGCTTCGAGCAGAACTTCTCCCCGGGCTTCGGACTCATCGCGCTGACCGTGGCCCTGCTGGCCCGGCTGCACCCGGTGGCGGTGCTGCTGACCAGCCTCTTCTACGCGGCCATGCTCAACGGCGCCGCCTACATGCAGATCACCACGGACGTGCCCCGCTCGCTCGTCAGCCTGCTGACGGGTCTGCTCGTCGTCCTGATGACCGTCGAGTTCCGTCGTCGGCACCGCGCAAGGGTGCAGAAGGAGGCCGGGGCATGAACCAGTTCCTGTACGCCGCGCTGCTGTCGACCACCCCGGTGCTGCTGGCGGCGCTGGCGGCGATGTTCACCCAGCAGGCCAACATCCTCAACGTCGCCGTCGAGGGCATGATGCTGACCGCCGCCTTCGTGGCGATCGCGGTCGGGCAGGCCACCGGCAGCGTCGCCGCCGCCCTGCTCGCGGCCCTGCTCGCCGGCCTGCTGATGGCCCTGGTGTTCGGCGTGGTGACGCTGATCCTGCACGCCGACCCGCTGGTCGCCGGCCTCGGCATCAACCTGCTGGCGGCGGGGGTGACGGTGTTCCTGCTGGAGCGGGTCTACCACAACCCCGGCGGCCTGCGGCCGGACAGCTTCCCCGACCTGTGGCGGATCGAGGCCGGCTGGCTGGAGGCGATTCCGGTGATCGGGCCGGCGCTGAACGGGCAGAGCGTCATCGTCTACCTGGCGATCCTGCTCGTGCCGGTCTCGTCGATCGTCCTGTACCGCACGCCGCTCGGCTACGCCCTGCGGGCCGCCGGCGAGGACGAGGCCGCGGCCCGCGCCGCCGGCATCAACGTGCCCCGCGTACGCCTGATCGCGGTGCTGTTCAGCGGCGTGCTCGGCGGGCTCGCCGGCGCGCAGCTCTCCATGGCCACCCTGCACTTCTTCCTGCCCGACATGACCAGCGGGCGCGGCTTCCTCGGGCTGGCGGCGATGCTGTTCGGCGGCGCCACGCCGGGCGGCTCGGTCGCCGCGTCGGCGCTGTTCGGCGTCGCCGGGGCGGCCGGTGACCGGCTGCAGAGCGGCGCCATCCCCAACCAGCTGGTCCTGGCGCTGCCGTACATCGCCGCGATCGTCGCGCTGAGCCTCGCCAAGGCGGGCGTGCTGCGCCGCGTCCGGATCCTCAAGAAAGCGAAGGCAACCGCGTGAGCACCCCCATCGTCTACGACTGCGACCCCGGCAACGACGACGCGCTCGCCGTCCTCGCGGCCGTCGGGCACCCGGGGCTCGACCTGCTGGCGGTCACCACCGTGGCCGGCCACCTGGTGGCGGAGCACACCGCCCGCAACGCGGCGATCGCCCTGGCCGCCGCCGGCTCGGCCGTCCCGGTCAGTCGCGGCAGCGCGCTGCCGCTGGTCCGGGACCAGGTGCTCGCCGGGATCCTCGACCTCGAGCAGGGGCTGGACCGGGTCCGGGAGGACCTGCCGGCCGTGACCCTCGACCCGCGCCACTCCGTCGACCTGATCATCGACACCGTGCGGGCCCGGCCCGGCGCCGTGCTGGTCGCCACCGGGCCGCTGACCAACATTGCCACGGCGCTGCGCAAGCACCCGGCCGTCGCCGACGACCTGGCCCGGATCATCACCCTCAGCGGTGCCTGGGGCCTCGGCGGCAAGACCGCGGCCGCGGAGTTCAACGTGTGGTGCGACCCGGAGGCGGCGGCCGTCGTCTACTCGGCACCCGTGCCGGTCACCGTGCTACCCACCGAGGCCAGCGGCGGCGTACCCGTCGACGAGGACCTCGTCGCCCGGGTGGCGCAGCTGCCCGGCCCCGCCGCCGCGCTGGCCGTGGAGCTGATGCAGTCGCTGCGCGGCACCCACCGCAGCAACGTCCTCGGGCCCACCCCGGTGCCGCTCAACGACCCGTGCGCCGTCCTGTACGCCGCCGACCCCGGGCTCGGCGAGCTGGTGCGGGTCCGCGCCGACGTCGAGCTGGCCGGCCGCCACACGTACGGGCGGACGGTCATCGACCTCGGTGGTCGTAGCCCCGAGCCATCCAACGTCGACGTGGTGCTCCGCCTGGACGCCGCCGCCGTGCAGGACGCGCTGGTCGACAGCCTCCGCCGGCTCGCCCCCTGACGTCGCACCGAACCCGTACGCAACATTCCTGGCACCGAAAGGAACCCATACCGTGACCCGCAAGTCGGTCCTCATCGCCGGCGAGTCCTGGACCGTTCACAGCATCCACCAGAAGGGCTTCGACAGCTTCACCACGACCGAGTACGCGGAGGGGGTGCGGTGGCTGCGGCAGGCCCTGGAGGACGGCGGCTGGCAGGTCACCTACCAGCCGGCGCACGTCGCGGCCACCGACTTCCCGAGCACGGTCGAGGAGCTGAACGCCTACGACTGCGTGATCATCAGTGATGTCGGCGCCAACACCTTCCTGCTGCACCCGGAGACCTTCACGAAGTCGGTGCCGCTCCCGGACCGCCTCGCCGTGCTGCGGGACTGGGTCCACGGCGGGGGAGGGGTCATCATGGTCGGCGGTTACCTCACCTTCCAGGGCATCGACGCGAAGGCCCGTTACGCCGGCAGCGCCATCGAGGACGCCCTGCCGGTGACCATGCACCCGTACGACGACCGCGCCGAGCGCCCCGCCGGCGTCACGCCGGCCGTCCAGCTCCCGGAGCACCCGGCGATCCGCGGCGTCACCGGTCCCTGGCCGGACCTGCTCGGCTACAACGTCGTGCGGCCCCGCCCGGAGGCCGACGTGGTCGTCACCGTCGACGCCGACCCGCTCGTGGTGGCCTGGGAGTACGGCCGCGGACGCGGTCTGGCCTTCACCTCCGACTGCGGGCCGCACTGGGCGCCGCCGGCCTTCGTCGACTGGGCCGGCTACGCCCCGCTCTGGCAGCAGATGGTGTCCTGGACCGCCGGGGAAGGGCGATGACGATGGTTCCGCTCAACGTCGCGACCTGGGGAGCGGCGGGCGGCCCGGTCTGCGTGTGCCTGCACGGCATCACGGCCAACTCCAGCTCGTGGACCCGGCTCGGGCCGCGTCTTGCCGAACTCGGGTTCCGGGTGCTGGCCCCCGAGCTGCGGGGGCACGGCGAGAGCCCGAAGACGGCCGACGGGTACGACACGGAGACGCTGCTGGCGGACCTTGCCGGCGTCGTGCCGGCGCAGCCGGACGTGCTGATCGGGCACTCGTTCGGCGGCTACCTCGCCCAGGAGGCGGTGCTGCGCGGCGTGCTCCGGCCCGGGGCGCTGATCCTCGAGGACCCGGTCTCCCACCAGCCGGACCAGGAGGTGCCCACCGCGATGCTGGCGTACGACCGTGAGCACCTGCCCCGCGACATCGAGGGAACCCTCGCGCTGAACCCGCACTGGACCCGGCTGGACGCCGCCGGCAAGGTGCTCAGCCTCGAACAGGTGCACTGGGACGGGGCGCGGGCGGCGTTCGCCGGCAACGCCCCGTGGGACCTGCGCGGCGCCGCGGCCCGGGTGGCCGCCACCGTCCCGACTCGCTGGGTGCTGCCCGGCGAGAGCCGGTTCGTCCCGGCGGTGGACGTCGCGGCGCTGCGCGCGGCGGTCGGCGCCGACTCGGTGGTCGTCGTGCCGCACGCCGGGCACAGCATCCACCGGGACGACCTGGACCGCTTCGTCGACGTGGTGACGTCGTTGCACGACCCGAGGAGCCGTTCGTGACCCGCATCCACCCGGCGCCGGAGCAGTTCGCCTTCACCGTCGGCGGGCTGCCCCCCATCGCCACGGCCGAGGTCGGCGCGGAGCTCGAGGTGTTCACCGAGGACTGCTTCTCGGGGCGCCTGACCTCGGTCACCGGCCGCCCCCGCGAGGTCGCGCCGTTCCCGCGGGTGAACCCGCTGACCGGGCCGATCGAGCTGCGCGGCGTGCGGCGCGGTGACGTGGTCGCGATCCACCTGGTCGATCTCACCCCGGCCCGGGACTGGGGCGTCTCCACCCTGTCGCCCCACTTCGGCGCGCTCTCCGGCACCCGGCTCAGCCCCAACCTCCAGCCGGAGGCGGCGGAACACGTGTGGATCTGGTCGGTCGACCCGGCGACGGGCACGGTGCGTACCCGCACCGCCGACGGCCGGGAGCTGGCCGTACCGCTGCGCCCGTTCCACGGGACGGTGGGGGTGGCCCCGGCGCACGGCGAGGTACGGACCAGCGCGGTGCCGGACGCCTTCGGCGGCAACCTCGACGTGCCGGCGCTCGGCGCCGGCACCACCCTCTACCTGCGGGCCAACGTGGACGGCGCGATGCTCTACCTCGGCGACGGCCACTTCGCGCAGGGCGACGGCGAGTTCGGTGGCACGGCGGTCGAGGGCGCCATGGTGACCCGGCTGCGGACCGCGGTGCTGGCGGAGGAGCACCTCGCGGCCCGGGACGTCGACTGGCCCCGGATGGAGACGGACGACGAGATCATCGCCGTCGGCGCCGGCCGGCCCCTGGAGGACGCGGCACGGGTCGCCGTGCACACCCTCGTCCAGTGGGTCAGCCAGAGCTGCGACCTGCGACCGCACGACGCCTACCAGCTGGTGTCCCAGGGCTGCTCGGCCCGGGTCGGCAACCTGGTCAACCCGTCGTACACGGTCAGCGTCTCGCTGCCCAAGGCCCTGCTGCCCGGCCGACCCGTGCTGATGGGCGGCACGCACGACCGGCTGCGCGGGCACCGGACGGAGGCCGGCGCATGACCGGACACCAGCCGGACGTCGTCGTGGTCGGCAGCGTCAACGCCGACCTGCGCATCGAAGTCGACATGCTGCCCCGGCCGGGCGAGACGATCCACGGTGGATCGCCCTCCTGGCTCAGTGGCGGCAAGGGCGCCAACCAGGCGGTGGCCCTGGCCCGGCTCGGCCGGGCCGTCACCCTGGTCGGCGCCGTCGGCTCCGACCAGGTCAGCACGGATCTGGCCCGGCAGCTCGCGGCCGAAGGGGTGAACATCGACCGGCTGGCCACCGTGGACGGCCCCGCCGGGCAGGCGGTGGTCTTCGTCGACCCGTCCGGCGAGAACTCGATCGTCGTGTCGCCCGGTGCCAACGCGGCCGTGCACCCCGACCTGGTCCGCCGGGCGCACGCCGAGCTGGCCGGGGCGAAGGTGGTCCTGGCGCAGCTGGAGATCCCCGTCGACGCCGTCCTGGCCGCCGCGTCGGCCACCCGCGGCGCCTTCGTGCTCAACCCGGCGCCGGCGCTGCCGCTGCCACCCGAGCTGCTGAGCCGGGTGGACGTGCTGGTGCCCAACCGGGGCGAACTGGCGCAGCTGTGCGCGGCGGCGCTGCCGGTCACGGTGGACGAGGTCGCGGCGCTGGCTCGGACGCTGCCCTGCGCCGCGGTGGTGGTGACCCTGGGCGGCGACGGCGCTCTCGTCGTCGACGGCGACACCGTCCGCCACCTCACACCGCCCGCGGTCACCGCCGTGGACACCACCGGGGCGGGGGACTGCTTCTGCGGCGCCCTCGCCGACGCCCTCGCGGACGGGCGCCCACTGGTCGACGCCGCCGAGTTCGCCGTCCGGGCGGCGGCGCTGAGCGTGACGGCGGCCGGCGCGCAGGCGTCCATGCCCAGCCGCGAACAGGTGCTGGCCCTGGCGGCATCGACCGGCCGGCACGCCGAGGACAGGATGGGGGTTTCGAAATGACGCGGACCCAGGACGACCAGCTCGACGGGCTCGGCGAGGTCGCGGACGTCGTCGAACGTGCCCGCCGCGCGGCACCCGGGTTCGCCGGTGCCGGGCGCGAGCGGCGTGCCCGGATGCTCGAGACGATGGCCGGGCAGCTGGAACGGTCCCGCGCCGAGCTGGTGGCGACCGCCGCGGCGGAGACCGCCCTCGCGCCGGACCTGCTCGACGCCGAGGTGACCCGCACCGCCGACCAGCTGCGGATGTTCGCCGATGTCGTGCGGGAGGGCTCGTACCTGGAGGCCACCGTCGACACCGCCCCGACCGGCGACGTGCTGCGCTGGTTGCAGCCGCTGGGGCCGGTCGCGGTCTTCGGCGCCAGCAACTTCCCCTTCGCGTACGGCGTCGCCGGCGGTGACACCGCCTCGGCGCTCGCCGCCGGGTGTCCGGTCGTGGCCAAGGAGCACCCCTCGCACCCGCGTACCTGCCGGGCCGTGCTGTTCGCCCTGCGTACGGCGGCCGTGGCGGCGGGGTTCAGCCCGGACGTGATCGGCATGGTCAGCGGGTTCGAGGCCGGTGTGCAGCTCGTCACCCACCCGGCCGTCACGGCGGTCGGGTTCACCGGGTCGGTCGGCGGCGGACGGGCCCTGTTCGACCTCTGCGCCGCGCGCCCCGTGCCGATTCCGTTCTACGGCGAGTTGGGCAGCGTCAACCCGGCCGTCGTGCTGCCGCACGCCGCCCGGACCCCGGACGCGGTGATCGAGCCGCTCGTCACCTCGATGCTCACCCGTGGCGGTCAGGTCTGCACCAAGGCGGGCCTGGTCTTCCTGCCCGAGGACGCGGAGGGGCTCGCCGACCGGCTGCGCCGGCGGATGGCGGACGCCCCGCGTCCGGTGCTGCTCAACGCGTCGATCGCCGCCGCGTACGCGGCCGGCACCGCGAAGCGGGCGGCGCTGGACGGCGTCGAGGTGCTCTGCGGCGGCGACGCCGAGGCCGGCGCCGGTGACCCCGCGCCGGCGCCCCCGGTGCTGCTCGCCACCACCGTGGCGGGTCTGCTCGCCGACGCCAACGCCGACCTGCGGGAGGAGTGCTTCGGCCCGTACGCGGTCCTGGTGCGCTACCGGTCCGTGGCGGAGCTGCGCACCGCCCTGGCCGCGCTCCCGTCCTCGCTGGTGGCCGGGGTGTACGCCACCGACGAGGACCTCCCCGACGCCCGCGACGTGCTGCCCGTGCTGGTCGACCGGGCGGGCCGGGTGGTGTGGAACCAGCCGACCAGCGGGCTCCGGGTGGGCTGGGCGACCCACCACGGCGGCGGCTACCCCGCCTCCACCGCCTCCGGCACCACCAGTGTCGGCGCCACCGCGATCCGGCGCTGGCTGCGTCCGTCGGCGCTGCAGGGCTGGCCCGCGGCGCTGCTGCCAGCCGAGCTGCGCGACCCGGCTGGGGACGTTCCGGGCCTGCCGGTGCGCCGGAACGGCCAGTTGCGCGTGCCCGCGACCGAGCAGGGTCCTTCGGCATGACTCACGTCGTGGTCGGGGCGGGGATCGTCGGGCTGGCGGTCGCCCGGGAGCTGCTGATCCGTCGCCCCGGCAGCTCCGTCGTCGTGCTCGAGAAGGAGCGCCAGGTCGGCCTGCACCAGACCGGCCACAACAGCGGTGTCGTGCACGCCGGCGTGTACTACCAACCGGGGTCGCTGAAGGCGACGCTATGCCGGCGGGGGGTCGCGCTGCTGCGCGAGTACACCGCCGAGCACGACATCGCCTACCAGGAGCTGGGCAAGGTCATCGTCGCGCGGGACGCGACGGAGGAGGCCCGGCTGGCCGACCTGTTCGCGCGGGCGCGGGCCAACGGCGTACCCGGCGTGCAGCTGCTGGGGCCGGACGGCCTGCGGGACCGGGAGCCCCACGCACGGGGCAGGGCCGCCCTGCTCTCGCCGCACACCGCCGTGGTCGACTTCGGTCAGGTCGCCCGGTCCCTCGCCGCCGACGTGGCCCGGCTCGGCGGCGAGGTCCGCCCGGGCACCGCCGTCACCGGGATCACCCGACGCGGCGACGCGGTGGCGCTCACCACGACCGGGCAGGACGTCGTGGCCGAGCAGGTCATCCTCTGCGCCGGGCTGCACGTCGACCGGCTCGCCACGATGGCCGGCGGGGACCCCGCGCCGCGGATCCTGCCGTTCCGCGGCGAGTACTACCGGCTGCGGCCGGAGCGGTCGTCACTCGTGCGCGGCCTGATCTACCCGGTACCCGACCCGCGGTACCCGTTCCTCGGCGTCCACCTCACCCGCCGGATCGACGGGACCGTCGACGTCGGCCCCAACGCGGTGCTCGCGCTGGCCCGCGAGGGCTACCGCCGGAGGGACGTCCGCCTCGACGACCTGCTCGCGACGCTGGGCTACGCCGGGTTCCCGCGGCTGGCCGCCCGGCACTGGCGTACCGGCGTGCGGGAGATGCTCGGGTCGTTGCTCAAGGGCCGGTTCGTCGCCGCCGCACGGCACTACGTTCCCGAGCTGGCCTCCGCCGACCTCGTCCGTGCCCCGGCCGGTGTCCGCGCCCAGGCCGTGGACCGGCGGGGAGACCTGGTCGACGACTTCCGGATCGAGATCATGGGGCGCGTCGTCGCGGTACGCAACGCCCCCTCGCCCGCGGCGACGTCCTCGCTTGCCATCGCCGAGCACGTGGTGGAGCGGGCGTTGTCCGCGGCAACCGAACGGGAGTAGGAATGGGTACGAGTTCACCCGGCGCGGCACCCCGGACGCCGGACGCGGCGGCCACCCGCGACCTCGTCGGCGCGCTGCGCCGCGCGGGCGTGGCCGAGGTCGACGACTCGCCGTTGCGCCGTTCGCTCTACTCCTCCGACGCGTCGCTGTACCGGATCCCGCCGCAGGTGGTCGTCCTGCCCCGGCACGTCGACGAGGTGCTCGCGGTGCTGGCCGTCGCGACGGAGCACCGGGTCGCGGTCACCATGCGCGGCGCCGGCACCTCGATCGCCGGCAACGCGGTCGGCCCCGGCATCGTGGTGGACACCAGCCGGCACCTCGACCGGGTGCTGGAGATTGACCCGGATACGCGGACCGCGCTGGTCGAACCAGGTGTCGTGCAGTCGCGCCTGCAACGGGCGGCGGCCCCGTACGGCCTGCGGTTCGGGCCCGACCCGTCGACCCACAACCGCGCCACACTGGGCGGGATGATCGGCAACAACGCCTGCGGGTCACGGGCCCTGGGGTACGGCCGCACCAGCGACAACGTCCTCGGCCTCGACGTGCTGGCCGGCACCGGCGAGCGCCTGCGCCTCGGCGCGATCGACGGCGCGACCGAGGAGTCGCCGCTGCTGGCCGACCTGCGGCGGCTGGTCCGGGGGAACCTGGCCACGATCCGGACCGAGCTCGGCCGGTTCGGCCGTCAGGTCTCCGGATACTCCCTCGAGCACCTGCTGCCCGAGCGCGGTTTCGACGTGGCCCGCGCGCTCGTCGGCTCCGAGGGCACCCTGGCCCTCACCCTCGCGGCCCGCGTCCGCCTGGTCCGCGACGCCCCCGTACGCGTCCTGGTGGCGCTCGGTTACCCGTCGATGGCGGAGGCCGCGGACGCGGTGCCGGCCGTCCTGCCGTACGCCCCGATCGCCTGCGAGGGCCTGGACGGGCGGATCGTGGACGTCGTCCGCGCCCGCCGGGGTGCGGCGGAGGTGCCCGACCTGCCCCGGGGCGACGGCTGGTTGCTGGTGGAGCTGGCGGGCGACGAGCGGTCCGCCGTGGTGGACACGGCGCAGCGCCTGGCCGCCGGTGCGGGCGCGCTCGACGCGGCGGTCGTCACCGACCCCGCCCACGCGGCGGCCCTGTGGCGGATCCGGGAGGACGGGGCCGGGCTGTCCGCCCGTACGCCCGCCGGCGCGCCGGCGCACGCCGGGTGGGAGGACGCCGCCGTGCCGCCGGAGAAACTCGGCGCCTACCTGCGCGAGTTCGAGGCGCTGCTGGCCGACCACCGGCTGATCGGGCTGCCGTACGGGCACTTCGGCGACGGCTGCGTGCACATCCGCATCGACTTCCCCCTGGACGGCCCCGACGGCACCCGGGTCTTCAAGGAGTTCCTGTACGCCGCCGGGGAGCTGGCCGCCCGGCACGGCGGGTCGATGTCCGGCGAGCACGGCGACGGGCGGGCCCGCGGCGAGCTGCTGCCGCTGATGTACTCGCCCGACGCGATCGCCCTGTTCGAGCGGGTCAAGGGGGTCTTTGATCCGGACGACGTGCTCAACCCGGGCGTCATCGTCCGGCCGGCGCCCCTGGACGCCGACGTGCGGGTCGCCGCCGCCCCGCCGCTGCGCCGCGCCGAGCTGCCCAGCCTCGCGCTCGCCTACCGGCACGACCGGGGCGACCTGTCGATGGCCGTCCACCGCTGCACCGGCGTCGGCAAGTGCCGCGCCGACACCACCGGATCCGGTGGCGTGATGTGCCCGTCGTTCCTGGCCACCCGGGACGAGAAGGACTCCACCCGGGGCCGGGCCCGGGTGCTTCAGGACGTGGTCTCCGGTCGGCTCGGGCCGGACGGTTGGCGGTCCGCCGCGCTGCACGACGCGCTGGACCTCTGCCTGTCCTGCAAGGGCTGCTCGGCGGACTGCCCCACCGGCGTGGACATGGCCGCCTACAAGGCCGAGGCCCTGCACCAGCGGTACCGCAGGCGGATCCGCCCCCGGTCGCACTACGTTCTCGGCTGGCTGCCGCGCTGGGCACGGCTGGCGGGTCGGCTGCCGGCCGTGACCGGCGTGCTCAACGCGATGCTGCGGTCGGCCGTGCTGCACCCGCTGATCACCTGGTCCGCCGGGGTGGACGCCCGGCGTACCCTGCCCAACTTCGCCACCACGACGTTCCGGCGCTGGTTCGCGCGGCGTGACCAGCCGTCGGCGCCGGGGCGGCACGGGGACGTCGTCCTGTTCGTCGACACCTTCACCGACGCCTTCTCGCCCGAGGTCGGGCGGGCGGCGGTGGCGGTGCTGGAGCAGGCCGGCTACCGGGTACGCGTCACCGAGAAGCCGGTCTGCTGCGGGTTGACCTGGATCTCCACCGGCCAGCTCGACGGCGCCCGCCGGCAGGTCCGGGCCACCGTCGCCGCGTTGGCCCCGCACGTACGGGCCGGCGCGGCGGTGGTCGGCCTGGAGCCGTCCTGCACCGCGGTGCTGCGCTCCGACGCGCTCGAACTGCTGGACGGCGCGGACGCGGACGCCGCCGCGGAGGTGGCGGCGGCCACCCGGACGTTGGCCGAGCTGTTGGCCGGCACGCCCGACTGGACGCCGCCGGATCTGACCGGGGCCACCGCCGTCGCCCAGCCGCACTGTCACCACCACGCGGTCATGGGCTGGGACGCCGACGCGGCGTTGCTGAAGCGGGCCGGCGTCGAGGTGCAGCGACTCGGCGGCTGCTGCGGTCTCGCCGGCAACTTCGGCGTCGAGCGGGGTCACCACGAGGTGTCCGTCGCCGTCGCGGAACACGACCTGCTGCCCGCGGTACGCGGTGCGCCGGCCGACACCGTCGTGCTCGCCGACGGATTCAGCTGCCGTACCCAGCTCGACACGCTCGCCGACCGGTCCGGGGAGCACCTGGCCCAGCTGCTCGCCCGGCACCTGCCGCCGGAGCCGACGAGCCGCTGAGCGGGATCCCCTGTGGAACGCCTTGAGTTGCGTTCCCGACAGGGTCTGCCATTGATCCCTTGGGACGGTTAGATTCTGTGATGGTCTGACTACTGGGAGGCGTTTGTCGGTGGCCGCGATGCTGGAACCCCGCCTGATTCCGCGACCTCGCCCTCCCGCCGGCGGCGCCACCCCCGCGCGGGGCCTCGCTGCGTGGAGAGGTCTGCTCCGCCTGGCCCGGCTGCGCTTCCTGCTCTACAACCTCCTGCCGGTGGGCCTGGCCGTCGCGGTCTCGGTCCACCAGGGCCACCCGCTCGATCTCAGGTGGTACGCCGTCGCGCAGCTGTTCGCGTGGGTGGTCCATGTCATGACCCACTTCTGCAACGAGTACTTCGACCTGGAGGCGGACCGGGCGAACGTCTTCTTCACCCCGTGGACGGGCGGCAGCCGGGCCCTGGTGGACGGCCTGGTCACGCCCATGGTGTCGCTCGGCGCCGGCTTCGTCCTGTTCGGCCTGTCGACGCTGATGGTGGCGGTCATGCCGTCCTGGCAGGCGCGGGTGCTCGCCACCACGGCCGTGGTGCTGGCCTGGTTCTACACGGCCCCGCCGCTGCGGCTCAACTACCGGGGTGCGGGCGAGTTGACGGTCGCCGCGATCCTCAACGGCCTCTGGCCCGCCGTCGCGGTGGTGCTCCAGGCCGGCGCCGTGCCGTGGCTGCTGCTGGCCGTGCTGGCGCCCACCGCGTTGCTCCAGGTGGCGCGGATGATGGTCATGAACCTGGGGGACCGTCGATCGGACGCCGCGGTCGGCAAGCGCACGCTGCCGGTCATCATCGGCTACCGGCCGGCGGTGCGCCTGATCGTCGCCGCCCAACCGGTCGCGTACGGGATGCTCACCGCCTTCGCGGCGCTCGGCTGGGTGCCGTGGCTGGCCTGGGCGGCGATGGTCGCGACCGCGCCGCTGTCGGTCTGGCTCGTCCTCCAACTGCGCCGCGGAGCGATGCACGACCTCGACCCCGGGCGCATGACGCCGGTGGTGTTCTGGGCCTCGAACCACGTCTCCTTGATCGTCGCGGCGGCGATGCTCGGCGTGCTCCTGGACGCCGCCCGGAGTTCCGCCAGCACCGCTGCACTGGCCGTGCTCGGCGCGGTCCTGGCCGGCTACGGGCTCCTGTTCGCCCACCGCCTGTGGCTGGCCCGCCGCGCGGCGGCCCGGGCCTGATCGCGTGCTGATCCCACCGCGGGGGCCTGACCCGGGTGCCAGCCCCCCGCTCGGCCTGACCGGGAGCGTCGGTCCGACGGCCCGCCTGACCTTGCGGACCAGGCGAGCCGTCGAAGCGCCGTCAGCGCGGCCGTCGACCAGCCGCGGTCACCGCTGGCCGGCGTGAATCCGCGGGTCGCGCTCCGGGTCCGGCGACGGGTGCAGACCCGGCTCGTGCAGTCCCTCCTCCGCGACCCGTCCGATCCGCGCGTACGCCTCCGGGCGGGCCGACTTCAGGGCGAAACCCCAGACGAGGCCGAGCGCCCCGGCGACCACCGGAATCGCCGGTAGCAGCCACTTCATGTAACTCGCGGTGCCGGGGTCGAGCAGTGCGTCGAAGTTGATCAGCAGCATCACCAGCACGACGCCGAGCAGGATCGTGGCGAGCACCGGCGCGAGGACCCGCTGCCAGAGGGTCTCCGGCCCCGGCCGCCCGTGGAAGAACCCGACCACGGCCGCGGAGGTCAGCGTCATCAGCAGCACCACACCGACCGCCGCCGCGCCGGACAGCCAGGTGAACAGGTCGATGATGGGGTCCCGGCCCGCCATCGCGAACGCCAGGAAGACGACCACCGCGAGCGCGCTCTGCACCAGCGAGCCGGCCAGGGGAGCGCCGCTGCGGGTCGAGGTCGCGCCGAGGAAGCGCGGCAGGACCCGCTCCCGGCCCAGCGCGAAGAGGTACCGGGCGACTCCGTTGTGGAACGACAGCAGCGCCGCCAGCACCGAGGTGATGAACAGGACGTTCGCGATGTCGGCGACGACCGTGCCCGCGTACTGCTCCAGCGCGCCGAAGACGACCCCCGGGCCGGCCTCCGCGGAATTCTTCGCCGCGTTCTCCGGGCCGGTCAGCACCGTCAGGGCCCAGGCGGAGGCCGCGTAGAACAGTCCGGTGAAGGCGACGGCGATGTAGGTGGCCCGAGCCACCGTCCGCCGTGGGTCCTTGACCTCCTCGCTGTAGATGGCGCCGCTCTCGAAACCGGTGAAGGAGGCGATGGTGAAGGCCAGCACCGCGCCGAAGCCGGCGGTGAACAGGTTGCCGGGATCGATGCCGGCGAAGCTGACCGCCTCGCTCGCCGGATGGGTGAAGGAGATGGCGTCGAAGATCAGCACGACCACGCACTCGAGGCCGAGCAGGACCGCCAGGACGGTGGCGTTCAGGTCGATCCGCAGGACGCCGAGCAGGCCGACGAGCGCCCAGGCGATCAGCGCCCACGCCCACCAGGCGAGGTCCAGGCCCGCCTTGGCGGACAGGAACTCCGCGAGGATCGCGCCGATCAGGCCGTAGAGACCGATTTGGATCGCGTTGTAGGCCGCCAGCGCGACCGCCGAGCCGGCCACCCCGCCGGCCCGGCCGAGGCCGTTCGCGATGTACGCGTAGAAGGCGCCGGCGTTGGCCACGTGCCGGCTCATCGCCGCGTAGCCGGTGGCGAAGACCGCGAGAACGGCGGCGAGTAGCACGTATCCCAGGGCGGCGCCGATGTTGCCGCTCACCGCGAACATCGTGGTGACGCCGCCACCGAGCACGGTCAACGGCGCCGAGGCGGCGACGGTGAAGAACACAAGATGGGCCGTGCCGAGGCGGCCACGGCGTAGTCCGCTGTCAGAAAAGAAGGAATCAGCCGACAAGACTTCTCCAGGGCGTGAGGGGGGTTGGAGCCCGTGCTAGAAGAGCCGGGAGCAGAGTATTGGTGATCACCCATCGTCACAACCCCGCTTCTCGTTGATCATGTTGCTACCGGCCGCTTGTCCGAATTGAACTGCGCGTGGTCATGCCGTACCGTGCCGTGTCGACGATTACGGCCGTCTGCTGAGGATGGACGCTCAACTTCTCGGCCTGAAGGATCGAGCTTGCTCGGCTCGTCGGGATGGTTGACCAGCCCCAGGAACCTCTAAAAGGGAGGTGACTACGTTGCATACAGGTCAGAAGACCCGCTTCGGGGTGCTTCCTCAGCCCCGGGCCCTGGAATCCGTGTCAGCAGACACGGCCCCGAGAAGCCACGAAACGGGACGCGGACGCCGCAAGGCAGCCGGTGTGCGACATGGGCGAGGGGAGACCGGCGTGAGC
>NZ_JBEYER010000090.1:0-28069 GCF_040634005.1 Micromonospora sp. NPDC007271 | reverse complement strand
ACCCTCGCCCGGCACGTCGACCCCGGCGAGGTCACCCGCGCCGACGTGGCCCGGGGGCAGCCGACTGGCGCGGATCGCCGGGTAGAGACCGGCGGCCGTGCCGACCAGCAGGGTGGCGCCCAGGCCGCCGGCCATCGCCCAGGCCGGCACCACCGTGGGCCACTGCCGGCTGTACGCGTACAGCGCGGTGATCCCCGCGCCGAGCAGGGTGCCGCCGACTCCGCCGAGGGCGGAGAGCAGTAGCGCCTCGGCGAGGAACTGAAGCCGGATCTGGCCCCGGGTGGCTCCGAGCGCACGCCGCAGCCCCACCTCCGTGCGGCGTTGCAGGACGGAGATGACCATGGTGTTCGCGATGCCGACGCCACCGACGAGGAGCGCGACGGCACCCAGGCCGAGCAGCAGTCCGCTGAGCGCGGTGTCGGTCGCCTGCCGGGCGGCCAGCGCGTCCGAGGGGCGGGACACGACCACCTCCTCCGGGGCCGACGGATTGGCGGTCCGCCCCAGTACCGCGCGGACCGCCGCGACCTGACTCTCGGTGCTCCGGACGTACACCCGGGTCGGCCGGCCGTCGAACTTCAGGTAGGTCCTGGCCGCGGGCCAACCGACCAGCGCGGCCGAGTCCAGCTCCTCGGCCAGCGGTACGGGCGCGAGCACGCCGACCACCGTGAACCACTCGCCGCCCAGCCACACCCGGAAGCCGATCCTCGGCACGTCGAGCCGGCGGGCTGCGGTGGCACCGAGGACGACGGCCGGGTACGCCGCGGTCGCGGCGGTGAACCAGGAACCGGAGCTGACGGTCGCACCCACCGTGCCGAGCAGCTCGGGCTGTGCGGCGAGCACCGACAGGCTGCCCGTCTGGCCGGGCGGCACCAGGTCGTTCCGGTAGACGGCCTGATCCAGCGCGGCGGTCGCGCTGACCGACTCGACCGGCCCGATCCGGGCGATCATGGGCACGGTCCTTTCGGGCAGGACCGCCTTGTCGCCGGCCGTGTTCTTCCCCGGGGCCACGGTGAGCAGATTGGTGCCGAGCCGGTCCAGGGCTCGGTTCAGCTCGGCCCGGCTGGAGGTGGAGATGCCCACCACGGCCAGCATCGCCGCGATGCCGATGGCGATGCCCAGGGCGGTGAGCACGACCCGCAGTGGGTGGGTCAGCAGCCCGACACCGCCCACCCGCACGACGTCCGCCGGGCTGAGCCGGCCCGGCCGCAGCCTCCCGGGCCCGGCGCGGCCGGTCACGCCGGCACCGCCGGGGCCCGGCCCGAATCGTGTACGACGTGACCGTCCCGCAGCACGACCTGGCGGGCCAGGCCGGCGGCGACCTGCTGGTCGTGGGTGATGACCACGACGGTGGTCCCCCGCTCGTGCAGGCTGCGCAGCAGCGCCAGCACGGACGCCCCGGCGACCGAGTCGAGGTTGCCGGTCGGCTCGTCGGCGAGCAGTACCGCCGGTTCGCCGACCACCGCCCGGGCGATGGCAACCCGCTGCCGCTCACCGCCGGACAGCTCATGGGGGCGGTGGCCGAGCCGGTGGCCGAGACCGACCCGGCGCAGCGCGTCCTCCGCGCGCCGCCGTCGCTGCCGCAGCGGTACGCCCGCGTAGAGCAACCCGTCGGCCACGTTGTCCAGCACGGGCATGCCCGCGGTCAGATGGAACTGCTGGAACACGAAGCCGATCCGGTGGGCACGCAGGGCGGACAACTGCCGGTCGGTGAGGGTCGAGACGTCGCGCCCGTCGATGCGTACCGAGCCGGACGTCGGCTGGTCCAGCGTGCCCATCAGGTGCAGCATGGTCGACTTGCCGGAGCCCGAGGGGCCGAGGACGGCGACCAGTTCGCCGTACCCGATGCGCAGGTCGACCTCGGACAGGGCGGCCACTCCGCCCGGATGGACCCGGGACACCCCCGCCAGCTCGATGACGTCGCCGCTCATTCCGGCACCCCCACCAGGAGCCCTTCGGTCAGGCCGTCGCCCTGCACCTCGACCCGTCCGTCGGCGAAGAGACCCGCCCGCACCGGCACGATCCGGGTGCCGCCGGGCCCGGTGACCTCCACGCCGTAGCCGCCCTCGGCCAGGGCGAGCAGCGCGTCGACCGGCACGGTGAGCACGTTCCTGCGCTGCTGCGCGACGTACCGGACGTCGACCGGGCTGTCGGTCAGGCGGCCCAGCTTGCGCTGGTCGGCCACGGCGATGGTCACCTGCACCTCGGCGTTGCCGGTGCCGGGCCGTTCAGCGTCGGCCGGCCCCTGGGCGCCGGTCGCCGCGGTCGGCGCGGCCACTACGGTGACCCGACCGGCGACGGAGGCGCCGGTTGGCAGGGTGATGGTGACCTTGGTGCCGTTCTTCGCCCAGCTCGTGTCACCGGCACCCGCCGAAACCGTCACGACCCGGGTGCCGCCGGTGTACGCCAGGACCGCGCCGGTCGCGCTCGCGCCGACGGGCACCAGCCGCTGTGCGACGCGGACCGCGCCGGCTGCGTAGATCACCTGCGTCCGGTCCACGGTGCCGGTCTCCGGCAGCCCCAGGTCCTTCTGCCAGCGTTTCACCGCGGTCGTGGTGCTCGCCGAGAAGGAGTCGTCGACGTTGAACCCCCGGTAGCCGAGGGCGGCCAGGTTGCGCTCGAACTGCTGCACGTCGGCGCCCCGCAGGTCGGCGGTCAACGGCCGGTACATCGGCAGTTCGCCGTACAGCAGCACCACCGGCTGCTCGTCGGAACGCAGCAGCGCCTCGCCCCGCCGGACCGTCGTTCCCACCTTGGGCAGCCAGGTCACCGTGCCCGTGGCGAGCGAGGTGAGCGGGACGGGTGCGCCGTAGCTGAGTTGTCCGGCCAGGGTCACGGATCGGGTCAGGGTCTGCCGGGTCACCGGCGCGGTCGCGGCGGGCGCGGTGCGGGCCGCCGCCGGCTGCCTGCCGTCCCGCCCGCCCAGGCCGAGGGTCGCCGCTCCGGCCAGGGCGAGCGTCGCCAGCACCAGGCCGCCGACGGCCACGGCCCGGAGCCGTCGCGCCGGCCGGCGGCGGCTCTCCGTGGTCGGCTCCATCGGGTTGCTCACCCCTTGGCGCTCGGGAGCGGGCCGGGAGCGATCCTCCTGGGCTGGCCGTGCTGGACCGGTTCACACATCAGGCGGGCGCGGAACTCGACGGCCGCTGCCTCCTCGCTCTTGACGGGGTCGCCGTCGCGGTCCCGGGAGAAGTAGCCGTCGGGCTCCGGGTCGGGGAAGTCCGGGACGCCGCTCTCGCGCATGCACTTCGAAAACGCCCGCTGGTACCTGATCTCCTCCTCGGTCATCGGCGGCGGCTTCTCCTCCAGCTCCGCGGGCACCGGCACGTTGTACTTCGAGCAGGCCATCTGGGCCTCCGTCCACCTGGGGTAAGTCTTCTTCGGCGCGCCCGGCCCACGCAGCTCGACCCGGCCCCGGGCGTCGGGGTCGGGCAGCTCGAAGCCCTGCTCGCGCAGGCAGCCGACCCACTGCCGTTGGGCCGCCACGTACTCGGCGACGACCCCGCTGCTCGACGCGGATGGCTGAGCGCTCTGGCCGCCCGCGGTGGCGACCCCGGGTGACTGCTCGTTCCCACCGCAGCCCGCGAGCGTGACCACCACCGTGGCCGCCGCGACGCCGGCGGACCACGACCGCCGGCGGGGGGACCAGGCAGAACAGATCATCATTTTTCCTCTCATTCTGGAAGTACCGTGGGCGCACGGCATCGCCGGACGCCCTGTGCGAGAGATGTGGGCTAGTTGCCGGTCACCGGCGACCAGTGCCAGCCGTCGGTGGAGCCGTACAGGCCACCGTCGGCGTGGCTGAGCGCGTAGAACCAGCCGTTCGGCGTACGGCGGATCGGACCTGCACTGGCAGGCAGGCCCGTGAGTTCGACCGACTCGTACCCGCCATCCGCGCGGGCCGCCCAGAAGCGGTAGACGTCGGTGTTCTGGTCGGGATCGTCCACGAGCTGGTAGAGCACATGGGTGCCGTCACCGGCGACGAACGAGCCCAAGCCGCGGCGTTGGGGAATGCGCTCGGCCATGGTGAGTCGTTGCCAACTGGTGCCGCCCGGACCCGCGCCGGCCGTACCGCGGTAGATGGCCTGCTTGCTGCCGCCCTCGGTCACGGCGTACACGGTCGCCCCGCCCCCGGACGCCAGCGACGGTGGCCGACAGCCCTCGGACGAGCAGGGCGGCGCGTCCGCGAAGACGTGGACGGACCAGGTACGGCCGGAGTCCGCGCTCGTCGCGGCGGCGGGCCGTCCCGTTGCCGGATCGATGCCCCCCACCCAGAGCCGACCGCCCGACTTCCTGATCACCAGCTCATCCGGCGGATACGCCTTCAGCGGCGGTTGTTCGGCCAGCGCCCCGATCTGGTGGAGGCCGGGATTCACCACCTGCAGGGCGCAGGACCCGTCTCTCGCCTGCGGCCAGCAGATGGCGGTGCTGCCGTCCGGCACCCCGTGAACAGCCGCAGCGGGTTGGACGGCGGTCCAGGTACGAGCGCCATCCGTGCTGGTCATCACGGTCGTGGTGACGCCGTGCGCCTGGCCCTGCGGCGGCACGACCCCGACCAGCGCCCCGGCGTCGAGGACCGCCAGGTTCAGGATCTCCCTCGGTGTGCCTCGTTCGCTCCAGGTATGGCCGCCGTCGTCGGAGCCCGTCAGCTGGAAGCGCGCCTTGCTGCACGGCGGTGGCCCGGTGCAGGTCGAGAACGCCCGGTAGAGGTGGTTGGCGTCGGCGGCACCAGCCCACTGGACCAGCTGCCCGACGTGCGGGTCGCTGCCCACAGCCGGAATGGTCCGGCCGGCGACCGGTGGCCGCTCGACGGGCTTTCCCGGAGCCAGCAGGCTGGCGGCTGCCGCAGCGATCGTGGCGAGGGCTGCCGCGCTCGCGCAGGTGGCCGTGGCCAGCCGGCGTCGCCGCCGGCGGCGGCCCGCCGCGTACACCTCCTCCGCCGTCAGGCGACTCGGCGGCGACGGCGAGTCCACCGCCTCCTCGAAAAGCTCATGCAGGCCCGTCATACCTGTCCTCCTGTAGCCGGGACGAGGGCGGGAACGGCGTCGCCCAGGACCCGGCGCAGCGTGTCGAGACCGCGTGCCGTCTGGCTCTTGACGGTGCCCTCGGAGCAACCGAGCGCGGCGGCCGTCTCGGCGACGTCCAGCCCCTGATAGAAGCGGCAGATCAGGGTCACCCGCTGGCGGGGCGGCACCTGACGCAGCGCATGGACGAAGACCATGCGCCGGTTCGCCGCCTCGATGCTGTCGTCGCCGGCCAGTTCCGGTGGTTCGGCCACCGCGCGTTCGCGGCGTCGCCACACCCGCCGGGTCTCGGACAGGTACGCCCGGACCAGGCAGGTCCGGACGAACGCATCCAGCGCCTGCGGGTCGCGAATCCGATGCCAACTCGCGGCGAGCCGAATGAAGGCGGCCTGGGCCAGGTCGTCGGCCCAGTGCCAGTCCCCGCACATGAGGTACGCGGTACGCCGCACCACCTCGCGCCGGGCCGCGAAGTACTCGCTGAACTGGCGCCGGTTCTCGTCCTCGTCGCTCCGCATCCCGCTCCCTTCATCGATAGGTGCACACGGGAGGCGTGACCGGTTGCATGGCTGGACGAAGTTTCTGCTTACCTTGAGAGAACACCTGGCCATATCCAGAACTGGCGTCACAGTGAGGTGACTGACGATGGGACTGCCGGACTCCGTGTCGATCCGTGAGGTCGGACCCAGGGACGGGCTGCAGAACGAGGATCCGATTCCGACCGACGCCAAGGTGCGCCTGCTCGACGCCCTCTCGCGTACCGGCGTGTCGCGGATCGAGGCCGTCTCCTTCGTGCACCCGAAGGCGATCCCGCAGATGGCCGACGCCGACGAGGTGTGGCAGCGGGCCGTCAAGGCCGACGGCGTGCGCTACTCCGCCCTGGTGCCGAACACCCGGGGCGCGCAGCGCGCCCTGGCGGCCGGCTTCACCGAGATCGAGGTGGTGGTCTCGGCCAGCGACACGCACAACCGGCGCAACGTGAACCGTTCCACGGGGGAGTCCCTGGACGACATCGCCGAGCTGATCGACCTGCTGCACGGCGCCGGCGCCCGGGCCGAGGTGATCATCGCGACCAGCTTCGGTTGCCCGTACGAGGGCGACGTCGACCCCCAGCGGGTCGCCGGCATCGTCGACCGGGTGGTCCGGGACGGCGCCGACCGGGTGGCCTTCGGCGACACCACCGGCATGGGTACCCCCCGGCGGGTCCGCGAGCTGATCACCGCGGTACGCGACCGCAACGCGCACATTCCGGTGCTGCTGCACTTCCACAACACCCGGGGCACCGCCCTGGCCAACCTGCTCACCGCCCTGGAGTTGGGCGTCACCGAGTTCGACGCGAGCGTCGGCGGCCTCGGCGGCTGCCCGTACGCCCCGGGGGCCAGCGGCAACCTGGCCACCGAGGAGGCCGTGCACATGCTGCACGACATGGGCATCGACACCGGGATCGACCTGGACGCCCTGATCGAGGCGGCGGAGCTGGCCGAGGAACTGGTCGGCAAGAAGCTGCCCTCCGGGGTCCTCCGCGCCGGCCCCCGCACCCGCCTCACCCCGCTTCCCTCCTGACAGATCCGACACACGACTCGAAACTGTGATGCCTCAGAGGCATATTTATGCCTCTGAGGCATCACGTTCACTGGAGCACTGCCGGGAGAGCGGGTGGCTCGCCGGGGCGGGCACGGATGCGTTAGCCTAACGATCGTTCAGGTCGGTGGGCGCGCTACGAGGCGCGCGTGGCGAGGGAGTCGGCGTGACGCTCGACGGTGAGGCTCTGGAGCAGCTACGCAAGCGTGCCAAGGCCGGTGGTGCGGACAAGTACCACGCGGCGAACGCCGCCAAGGGCAAGCTCTTCGCCCGCGAGCGGGTCGCCCTCCTGGTCGACGAGGGCTCCTTCGTTGAGGACGGCCTCTACGCCAACGCGATGGCCGAGGGGCTCCCGGCCGACGGTGTGGTCACCGGCACGGCCACCATCGACGGCCGCCCGGTCTGCCTGATGGCGAACGACTCCACGGTCAAGGCCGGCAGCTGGGGCGCGCGTACCGTCGAAAAGATCATCCGGATCATCGAGCGGGCGTACTCGACCGGCGTGCCGATGGTCTACCTGGTCGACTCGGCCGGGGCCCGGATCACCGACCAGGTCGAGCTGTTCCCCGGCCGGCGCGGCGCCGGGAAGATCTTCTGGAACCAGGTACGCGCCTCCGGCTCGATCCCGCAGGTCTGTGCGCTGTTCGGGCCCAGCGCGGCGGGCGGGGCGTACATCCCGGCGTTCTGCGACGTGGTCGCGATGGTGGACGGCAACGCCAGCATGTACCTCGGCTCCGACCGGATGGTCGAGATGGTCACCGGCGAGAAGACCACCCTGGAGGCGATGGGCGGGGCCAAGGTGCACTGCGCCGAGTCCGGCGTCGGGCACTTCCTCTGCAAGACCGAGGCCGAGGCGCTCGACGTGGTCCGGCGCTACCTGTCGTACCTGCCGGCGAACTGGACCCAGGCGCCGCCGGCCGCCGAGGCGGTGCCGGCCCCGGAGAAGGCCGACCTGGCCGCGCTGGTGCCGGCGAGCGAGCGGCAGGCGTTCGACATGCGCCGGTACGTCAAGGGCCTGCTCGACGAGGGCAGCTTCTTCGAGATCCAGGCGCTCTGGGCCAAGGAGCTGACCATCGGCTTCGGACGGCTGAACGGCGAGGTCGTCGGCGTGGTCGGCAACAACTCGATGTTCAAGGGCGGGGTGCTCTTCGTCGACTCGGCCGACAAGGCGAGCCGCTTCGTGCAGCTCTGCGACGCGTTCAACGTCCCGCTGCTGTTCCTCTCCGACGTGCCCGGCTTCATGGTCGGCAGCGCGGTGGAGAAGCAGGGCATCATCCGGCACGGTGCCAAGATGATCACCGCGATCTCCGAGGCGACCGTACCCAAGATCTGCGTGGTGGTCCGGAAGGCGTACGGCGCCGGCCTCTACGCGATGGCCGGCCCCGGCTTCGAGCCGGACGCGACGATCGCGCTGCCCACCGCCAAGATCGCGGTGATGGGCGCGGAGGCCGCGGTCAACGCGGTCTACGCCAACAAGATCGCCGCCATCGAGGACGAGGCCGAGCGGGCCGCCTTCGTCACCGCGAAGCGCGAGGAGTACGAGCGGGACATCGACATCGTCCGGCTCGCCAGCGAGCTGGTGGTCGACGCGATCGTCGAGCCGCACGAGCTGCGTGCGGAGCTGGTCCGCCGCTTCGCCGCCGCCCGCGGCAAGGAGCGGCACTTCTCCCGGCGCCGGCACGGCGTCACCCCCGTCTGACCCCGGCCGCGACCCGGTCGAGTCAGCGATCCCGTCCCGGCGTCACGAGCGCCCGGCGGCCCATCCAGACAGGAGGAGCAGATGGACTTCCGGCTCAGCGAGGAGCAACAGGCGCTGCGGGAGAGCGTGCGGGACTTCGCCCGTGAGGTGGTGGCACCGGTCATCGCCGAGCACTACGAGCAGCACACCTTCCCGTACGAGATCGTCCGCCAGATGGGCAAGATGGGTCTGTTCGGCCTGCCCTTCTCCGAGGAACACGGCGGTATGGGCGGCGACTACTTCGCGCTCTGCCTGGCCCTGGAGGAGCTGGCCCGGGTCGACTCCAGCGTGGCGATCACCCTGGAGGCGGCGGTCTCCCTCGGCGCGATGCCGATCTACCGGTTCGGCACGGACGAGCAGAAGGCGCAGTGGCTGCCGAAGCTGCTCAGTGGCGAGGCCCTGGCCGGCTTCGGGCTGACCGAGCCGGGCACCGGCTCGGACGCCGCCGGCACCCAGACGCGAGCGGTCCTGGACGGCGACGAGTGGGTGATCAACGGCTCGAAGGCGTTCATCACCAACTCGGGCACCGACATCACCGCGCTGGTCACGGTCACCGCGGTCACCGGGACGAAACCGGACGGCTCGAAGGAGCTCTCCACCATCATCGTCCCGTCGGGTACGCCCGGCTTCAACGTCGCGCCCGGCTACTCCAAGGTCGGCTGGACCGCCTCGGACACCCACGAGCTGACCTTCGACGACTGCCGGGTGCCGGCGGCCAACCTGCTCGGCGAGCGGGGCCGGGGGTTCGCGCAGTTCCTGCGCATCCTCGACGAGGGACGGATCGCCATCGCCGCACTGGCGGTGGGCCTCGCCCAGGGCTGCGTCGACGAGTCGATCAAGTACGCGAAGGAGCGCCACGCCTTCGGCCAGCCGATCGGCAACTACCAGGCGATCCAGTTCAAGGTCGCCGACATGGAGACGAGGGCGCACACCGCCCGGCTGGCGTACTACGACGCCGCCGCGCGGATGCTGGCCGGCGAGCCGTTCAAGCGGCAGGCCGCCGTCGCCAAGCTGCACGCCAGCACCGTCGCCGTGGACAACGCCCGCGAGGCCACCCAGATCCACGGCGGCTACGGCTTCATGAACGAGTACCCGGTGGCCCGCTTCTGGCGGGACTCGAAGATCCTGGAGATCGGCGAAGGCACCAGTGAGGTCCAACGCATGATCATCGCCCGCGACCTCGGCATGTGAGGAAGGAAGGGCCCCCTGTTAACGCCTCCGGTATAGCAGGGGGCCCGCGTTAACACCGCCTCCGGCATCGGCGCTCTGTCGGATATCCGCGCCGGACGGTCGGCTGGCCGACGATCGGCTGTGGACGGTCGCACCCCATCCGTACTCTTCGTGCCCATGACTCCGGATCATGATCCTTCGCGGAGCCCGGATGGTCGTACCCTCTTGCCCGATCTGCTGCGTGGGCACCGGCTCGCAGCCGGGCTCACCCAGGCCGAGCTGGCCGGCCGGGCCGGCGTCGGGGTTCGGACGGTCCGTGATCTGGAGCGGGGCCGGTCCGCGCGCCCCCAGCGCACCACCGTCGACCTGCTCGCCGACGCCCTCGGCCTGACCGGTGACGCCCGGCAGGAGTTCCGCGCCGCGGCCCGGCCGGCCCCGCCCGCGCCGCGCCCGGCGGCGGGGCATTTCCCGGTCGACGCGTCGCGCCCGGAAACGCGGCACCTCACGACCGACGCGTCGCGCTCGGAAACGCGGCACCTCACGGTCGACGCGCCGCGCTCGGAAACGCGGCACTTCACGGCCGATGCGCAGCGCCCGGCGGTGCGGCACCTGCCGGTCACCGGTTCCACCGCCACCGGACCCGGTACGCCGATCGCGGTGCCGCAGCCGGTACCGCTGATCGGCCGGGACCGGGACGTGGCCGAGGTCGCTGCCCTGCTGAGCGCCGAGCGTCCGCTGGTGAGCCTGGTCGGCCTGGCCGGCGTCGGCAAGACCGCCCTCGCCCTCACCGTCGCGCACGCGGTGGCGGACGAGCATCCGGCCGGCGTCGCCGGGGTGCTGGTCGGTGAGGGTTCGGACGCCGCCGACGTGCTGGCCGCGTCGGTGGCGGTGCTCGGCGTGAACCGGCTCGTCGACCTCGCCGGCCGGCTCGCCGGCCGACCGGCGCTGCTCGTGGTGGACGCGGTCGAGCGGGCGCCCGAGCCGGTGGCGGAGGCGTTGCGGGCGCTGGTCGCCGCGGCACCGACGTTGCGGGTGCTGGCGACCGGCCGGCGCCCGGTCGGCCTCTCCGGCGAGCTGGTCCGGCCGGTGGCGCCGCTCGACGTGCCGCCGGCCGGGGCGGCGCCGGCGGATCCGGCCGAGCTGGCCCGCTGGCCGGCGGCGGCCCTGTTCACCGCCCGGCTCGCGCAGGTACGCCGCGAGCCGCCCGCCCCGGCCGAGCTGCCGGCGCTGGCCGCGCTGGTTCGTCGTCTCGGCGGCCTGCCACTCGCCATCGAGCTGATGGCCGCGCGCGGGCGGATCCTCGACGTCACCGAGCTGCTCGACCGGTACGGCGACCGCGTCCTCGACCTCGCCACCGACCGCCGCCCCGGTTGGGTACCCACCGACCCAGCGGCCGGCACGGTGACCCTGCGTGAGGCGGTGGCGACCAGCTACCGGCTGCTCGCGCCGGAGGAACGGGCGGCGCTGCGCCGGCTCTCCGCGTTCCGCAACCGCTGGTCGGTGGAACTGGCCGAGGACCTGCTCGCCGACGGCGGCGCGCGCCGGGACGCCGTGCCGCTGCTGGACCGGCTGCTCGAACTCGGCCTGCTCAGCGTCCGGGGCAACGGGCCGTTCCGGTTCCGCCTCCTGGACGCGGTACGCGACTTCGCCGCCGAGCAGGCCGTCGGGGAGGGCGAGCAGGGCCGGATCCGGCACCGACACGCGCTCGTGGTCACCGCGATGGTGGTCCGCGTCGCCCCGAAGCTGGCCGGTGCGGACCTGCCCACCGCGGTGCACCTGTTGGACGAGGCGACCAGCGACATCACCACGGCCCTGACGTATGCCGCCGACGACGAGCCGGTGACCGCGCTGCGGCTGGCGGCGGCGCTGCCCCGGTGGTGGCGGCTGCGGGGCCGGGACGTCTCCGGACGGCGGTGGCTGAGCCGGTTGCTGGCCGATCCGCGTACCGCCGACGTCGATCCGGTGCTGCGGGCCTGGGCGCAGCTCGGGGCTGCTCAACTGGCCGTCGAACACGATGCCGGAGCGGAGGAACTGCCCGCGGCGCGAGCCGCGCTGGCCACCTTCCGAGAGGCCGGGGAGGTCACCGGTGAGCTGTCCGCCCGCACCGTGCTCGCTGCGCTGCTGCCCGGCGTGGGCGACCACGACGAGGCCCGGCGGCAGGCGCAGGCGGTGCTGGAGCTGGCCACCCGGCACGGCCGGGTACGTGAGATGGCCGTTGCCCAGGCGTACCTGACCTGGCACGACGTACGGATGGGGGACCTGGCCGGGGCGCGGCGGCGGCTGGCCACCGTGGACCGCCTGGCCGCCCAGTCCGGTGAGCAACGGCTGCGGGTGCTGGCCCGGGCCAACCTCGCCGAGGTGACCCGCCTGGAGGGGCGGTACGCCGACGCCGTGGAGCAGGGGCGGCGGGTGGCCGCGGCCCTCGCCGAGTTGGGCGACCCGGGGCAGCGCCGGCGGGTGCTCGGCATGGTCGGGCTGGCGCTCGCCCAGGACGGGCGGTCCGTCGAGGCGCTGGCGGTGGTCGCCGAACTGCGGCCCACCCCGACGGTGCCCGGGCAGCGCCAGCGATCCGGCGTGGAGGGGGCGGACCAGCCCGGCGCCGGGGACGAACCCACCGGGCGGCCGGAGGATGCGGTCTGTGCGTTGATCGAGGGCCATCTCGCGCTGTACCGGGGGGACCGGGAACTGGCGACGGAGTGGTTCGCCGCGGCGGCCGAAGCGGCGACCGACGGCCGGAACCGGCGGGACGTGATCGAGGCGCTGGTGGGGTTGGCGGCGAGCACGGCCGATCTGGCTGTGCTGGACCGGCTCGACCGGGCCCGGCGGTCCACGGGAATCAGTCTGCTGCCCCGGGAGGAGGCTTTGCTCTACGCGCTGGTGGCTCGTCGCGGTCGGCAGGGCTGACTGCCCGGATTCACCGGGGCGCCGCCACCCGGCGGGCCACAAAGGTGGTGGAGCCCCGGCGGGCGGGCCACGGAGGTGGTGAAAGAGCGGGGTGGTGAAAGAGCGGGGGTGGCGCGAGCGAAGAAGCCCCCTGGTGCTGCCCCTCGCTCATCGCTCGCGCCGGCACCCCCCGGTGCGCCCCCCCGCTTGACGAGAAGCCTATCCCTGAAGTTTGGGCGATTTGTCGGCCTTTGGGGGACTTTGCTGGCACCCCCGGCCGGTTCTGCCGGTCTTTCTGCCGGTGCGGCGCGCGGACGGTGGTGAGCGGGGGCAGCAGGTTTGGTCGGTGGTGAGCGGGGGCAGCAGGTTCGGCGGGTGGTCGGCCGCCTCAGCAGCCGGCGGCGGTGGCCTCGTCGGTCGGGGCGGTGCTGGTGCTGCCGGCGGTTGCTCCCGGGTGGACCGCGTCACGAACCCGGCGCAGGCCGTCGAGGAGCGCCGCCAGGGCGGCCGGTTCGAGCTGTCCGGTGAACCACTGCTCGATGATCCGGAGGTGCCCGGGCAGGATCTCGTCCAGCCGGGCCAGGCCGGCGGCGGTGACCACCGCGTACGAGCTGCGCCGGTCGGACGGGCAGGCCCGCCGGCGGATCAACCCGTCGCGCTCCATCCGGTCGACGACCCGGGTCACCCCGCTGGTGGAGAGGGAGGTCTGGGCGGCGAGGTCGGTCATCCTCAGCTGTCTGCCGGGCGAGCGGGCGAGGCGGGTGAGCACCTCGAACTCGACTGCGGAGAGGCCGTGCTCCTCGAGTTGGGCGGCGAACCGGGCCGACAGCCCGGCGTGCGCCTCGACGAGGAGGCCGACGGCGGTGATCCGGGGATCGTCGAACACGTTCTGGTCCACGACGCCATCCTAGCAGTACTTGACACAGGGAATATTGCCGTGCCTATAGTTGCTCAGTCAGTCGTTGGGTTACTAAACAATCTCCTCTGGAGGACAGCACCATGACCAGCAGCACCGAAACGGTTACCCGCGAGTGGGACGGTCTCACCATCCCGGCTGCCGGCACCTACCAGCTGGACGCGGCGCACAAGCGGGTCGGGTTCGTCGCGCGGCACATGATGGTCAGCAAGGTGCGCGGTGAGTTCGCCGAGGCGAGCGCCACGATCACCGTCGCGGAGGACCCGATGCAGTCCTCCGTGACCGCCACGATCCAGGCAGCCAGCATCAACACCGCCCAGGCCGACCGCGACGCCCACCTGCGCAGCCCCGAGTTCCTCGACGTCGAGAAGTTCCCGACGCTGGAGTTCCGCAGCACGGGCGTGAAGTCCCGCGACGGCAACGAGTTCGTCCTCACCGGCGAGCTGACCGTGAAGGACGTCACTCGCCCGGTCGAGCTGGAGGTCGAGTTCGAGGGTGTCGGCCGCAGCCCGTTCGGCCAGGACATCTTCGGCTTCTCCGCCAGCACCGAGATCGACCGCGAGGAATTCGGCCTGACCTGGAACGTCGCCCTGGAGACCGGTGGCGTCCTGGTCGGCAAGAAGATCAAGATCGAGATCGAGGGCGAGGCCATCCGCCAGGCCTGACCCCCACCGTACGAATCCCGCGGGCCCGTGCCGTCGCCGACGGCGCGGGCCCGTTCGTCGTACCCGGACCAGGTGTGATCCGTCACGTCTCGAGCCCGTGGAACGGCGGGTGCGCGGCGAGCTGGCTGGGTAGGAGTGCAGACCTGCGCCGAGCCCCTGGTTCCGCTGGCCCGGTCGCAATTAACGTGAATGGTTCACAATGCGTTCCGGAACGGGTACGGTTCCGTCGCGCCACGCGCCGGGAGGACACATGGGCAGAGACGTCGAGCAGGGCGCCTTCTCCCGGGAGGACCGGGTCCGCTACCGGCAGAAGGTCCGACGATGCCTGGATGTCTTCGCGCTGATGCTGGACGACTTCGGCTTCGACGCCGACCGCCCGATGACCGGCCTGGAGATCGAGCTGAACCTGGTCGACTCCGCGGCCGAGCCGGCCATGCGGAACGACCAGATCCTCGCCGACATCGCCGATCCGCTCTTCCAGGCCGAGCTGGGCCAGTTCAACCTGGAGCTGAACGCCCCGCCCCGGCTCATCGAGGGCACCGGGTTCACCGACTACGAGCGGGACCTGCGCGACAGCCTGGCCCGTGCCGACCAGCGGGCCGCCCGGTCGGACGCCCAGATCGTGCTGGTCGGCATCCTGCCCACGCTCACCGAGCGGCACCTGATCGCCGACAACCTCACCACCAACGAGCGCTACCGGGCGCTCAACGACCAGATCGTCGGCGCGCGGGGCGAGGACTTCGAGCTGGACATCCGCGGCGTCGAACGGCTCCAGACGCACAACGACTCGATCGCCCCGGAGGCCGCCTGCACCAGCCTCCAGTTCCACCTCCAGGTCGCGCCGGACAGTTTCGCCGACTACTGGAACGCGTCCCAGGCCATCGCCGGCCCCCAGGTCGCGGTGGGCGCGAACTCGCCGTTCCTGTACGGCCGGCAGCTCTGGGCGGAGACTCGGATCGCGCTGTTCGAGCAGGCCACCGACACCCGCCCGGACGAGCTCAAGGCCCAGGGCGTACGCCCCCGGGTGTGGTTCGGGGAACGCTGGATCACCTCGATCTTCGACCTCTTCGAGGAGAACGTCCGCTACTTCCCGCCGCTGCTGCCGATCGTGGAGGACGAGGACCCGGTCGAGGTGCTGCACGCCGGCGGGGTGCCCGAGCTGGCCGAGCTACGGCTGCACAACGGCACGGTCTACCGCTGGAACCGGCCGGTCTACGACATCATGGATGGCCGTCCGCACCTACGGGTGGAGAACCGGGTGCTCCCCGCCGGGCCGACGGTGGTGGACATGCTGGCCAACGCGGCCTTCTACTTCGGGCTCGCCCGGTCCCTCGCCGAGGCCGACCGTCCCATCTGGAGCCAGCTCACCTTCAGTTCCGCCGAGGAGAACTTCCATGCCGCCGCCCGCCGGGGCATGGAGGCCGTGCTGCACTGGCCCCGGCTCGGGGAGGTGCCCGTGGCCAAGCTCGTCCTCGACGTCCTGCTGCCCAGGGCGGCGCAGGGGCTGGACGGCTTCGGCGTCGCCCCGGCCGAGCGGGACCGCCTCCTCGGCGTCATCGAGCAGCGCTGTCGTACCGGCCGAAACGGCGCGGCCTGGCAGGCCGAGGCGGTCTGGGCGGCCGAGCGGCACCGGGGCATGAACCGGGACGCCGCCCTGCACCACATGCTTCGGCGTTACGCAGAGCTCCAGCGCAGCAACGAGCCCGTGCACACCTGGCCGGTGGACTGACCCGCCGACGCCGGAGTGCTGTGCCCAGCCCGACGTCGCCGGCACCGCCGGACGGTCGCGGTGGCCACGCGGGAAGTGGGCGTGCGCCGCCGCGGTGCCCGGGCGAAAGCGGGCGTGCGTCGTGTGGTGGCCGCCCCGGGAAGTGGGCGTAGGCCGCTCGGGTCAGCGGCTGCGGCGGCGGCCCTTCGGCTTGGTCCCGCCGTCGCCCGGGGCGTCCGTCGCGGTGCTGTCGGTCGGCGCATCCACCGTCGAGCCGCCGGGTTCCAGGCCGCCGGGTGCCGGGCGGTCCGCGGTCCGGGCTTCCGTCGCCGTACCGGCGGCGGCACTCCGGGCCGGCGGCTGCGTCCCGGTGTCGTCGGCGGAGGAGGTGGGGAGGCTCGCGCCCCCGGCGGAGGCCGGCGTGCGCTGAGGCGGTGTGGCCCGGCCCCGGCGGGTCTTGGCCGGGTCGGGCGCCGCCGTCTCCTCCGGGGACCGGTTCGGCCGTCCGTCCCGCGCGTCGGGGTCGGCGACGGCCGGCGCGGCCGACCCACCGGTCAGGGTGGTGGGCCGCCCGGCGACCGCGGCCACCTCGACGGCGCGTTCCCCGCCGGGCGCCGCCACGTCGACGGCGCGTTGCCCGCCGGGCGCCGCCGCTTCGACGGCCGGCCGGTCGATGTCGGCGGTGGCGGGGTCGGGCTCGCCGGTGCGCTGGCGCGGCAGGGACACCTCGGCCCGCCGGGCGGCCCGGTGTTCGGCCCGCTGGGCGAGCGCGGCCACCAGCACCGAGCCCCCGACCCCGGCGATCACCGCGTACGGGGCGATCAGGTGGGCCGACAGCTGCTCGGCGGCGATTGTCGCGAGCCTCGGCACGGCCAGCAGGTAGGCCAGCGCGACGAGGAGCGGTCCGGCCGCCCCGGAGGCCGCCGTCCCGACCCGCCGCTCCGCCAGCCGGGCGGTACGCCGGGCCGCCCACGCGCCGATCACCAGGGCGGCGCCCAGCGAGAGCAGCGCGCCGGGCCAGTAGAAGTAGTCGCGGATCCAGAACCGGTCGCTGTCCGCGCTGATCTGCCAGATGCCGAGCTGGGCGGCGGTCAGCCCGCGGCCGGAGAGCACCCCGTCGACCACCGACACCACGGCGAGCAGCCAGAGCCAGCACGTGGTGGCGACGAGGTTGCTGGCGACCGCCCGGGTGTGCAGCGCCCAGATCGCCAGGAGCAGCCCGAGCAGCAGCCCGACGGTTGCGTACCCGGCGGCGACGCTCTGCGGCGCGGACGTGTCCGGCACCCGCGCCGCCCGGGCCGGCACGGCGACCAGCAGCACGGTGATCAGGGCGCCGACCATGGCGCCGACCGCCAGGCCCAGGGCCCGCAACGGGGCACCCGGCTCGTTGTGGCCCCCGCCCCGCAGCCGCTGGGCACAGACCGCGCCGGCGACCACCGAGGTGGCGGAGATCCAGGTGGCCCAGGCGAGGCTCGCCACCCAGGCCGCCTCGACCCGGACGGCACCGGCCGGTGCCCAGTTGATGATGCCCAGTCCGTAGCCGAAGCCCAGTTGCGCGGCGCCCGTACCGGCGGCGACGCCGAGCGCGGCGGCGATCGATGCTCCCCAGCCCCGTCTGGCCATGCCGGGCAGCGTAGCGTCCCAGGGTCGGCGCGGCGAGTCGTATGAGAGCGAGCGGTCGCGCCACGGGTTGGGCGGCACCGGATACGGTCGCCGATGACAGAGGCGGGTGGAGGCGATGACGGACGACGGGTACCCGGACCGGCAGCCCGGGCTGGGCGACGACCCGGGGCCGGACCGGACGAGGATGCTCCTGGGTGGCGGCCTCGCGGCGGTCCTGTTGGCGGTGATCGGGGCGAGTGGGGGCTGGGTCCTCGCCGGCGATGCGGAGCCGCCCACCCAGCCGGTCGCCAGCGTCCCCGCGCAGCCGCCGACCAGCGACGGTACGCCGACCGACGCGTCGAGCGGCACACCGCGGCAGCGTCCGACCGGCGCGCGGACCACCACCCCGGCTGGGCTCACCGTTCCCGAGGTGGTGGGCACCGACTTCGAGCGGGCCCGGCAGGAACTGCGCGACCGCAAGCTCGGCTGGCGGCTCGTCTTCGGCACCGGCTCGGGCCGGAACGTCCAGCGCGCCTCCCCGGCGCCCGGTACGCCGGTCCGCCGCGGCACCACGGTCACGCTCTGGGTCGCCGGACCGGCGCCGGCTGTCTCCGTGCCGGATCTGATCGCGCAGGACTGCGGCGACGCCGCCGACGACCTGGTCGCCGCCGGGCTCTACCCGGGCTACCGCACCGGCCGCCGGGGCCCGGTCACCGCTCAGGACCCGGTCGGTGGCGCGACCGCCCGATGGAACGATCAGGTTGCCCTGACCTGCGGCGACGAGCCTTCGACCGATTCTCCGGACCAGCCGCCCGGGCAGCCCTGACCAACGGCTCGCCGCGCTGATACCTGCCGATGCCCGGCCCGACCGCTACCGTGGACGGTCGAGGGCCAGGGCGCCCGTCCCGGGTGGGGAGAGGACGTGCGATGAGCGACGACCGTCAGGAGCCACCCGCCGGGGACGACGACGCGACCCGTCCGCTGGCCCGGGACATCGGGGACGACGAGGCCACCCGTCCGCTGGCCCGGGATACCGGGGACACCGTGGCCCAGCCGTGGCCCGCCAGTCAGACCGTCCGCCAACCGGCCGTCCCGCCGGCCTGGTCCGGGCGGGCGGGGGTGCCCCCCTCGCGACCGGTCGGCGGCGCCGAGGCCGAGTGGTACACCGAGGAGCAGGCCGGTCGCCGTTGGTGGATGCCGATCCTGCTGGGCATTCTCGCGCTGGCGCTGGTCGCGTTGATCGGCCTGGGGGTCTGGCTCGCGCTGGGCGCCGCGGAGCGGGACCCGGGGTCGCCTCCCGTACCCTCGGCCGTGCCGAGCAGCACCCCGGAGACCAGCGTCCCGGCGACCACCACCGCGCCGACCACCTCGCCGCCGGCCACCGCGCCGAGCACCCCGCCGAGCACCCCGCCGGCCACGACGGCCGCCGTCCGCGGGCCGATGCCGCCGCTGGTGGGGCTGCCGGAGGCCGCTGCCCGGGCGGCTCTCGACCGGCTGGACGTGCCGTACCAGGTGCAGCGGCGGGCGTCGGGGCAACCGCCCGGCACGGTGATCGAAACCGATCCGGCCGCCGGCGAGCCGATCGCCGCGGGACGGCAGGTCACGATCGTGGTGGCCGAGGCGGCGCCGGCGACCGGGGCGAGCAGCGTGACGCCGGGCCCGACGGCGACGCCGACCCCCTGACCGTCACCACTGCCGGCGTCTGGTCCCGACCAGTCCCAGCCCGGCCAGCGAGATGGCGAGGCCCAGCAGCCCGGAGTAGAACAGCGACCGGGTGAGGTCCGTCGTGTCCCGTACGCCGGCGCCGCCGGCCAGCGCTTCCTCCCCGGCGCCGCCGCCCGCCTGGTCCCGGGTGGGCGGCGCGTTGACCTCGTTGCCGAGGGCGCCGGCGCCCGGCGTACCGGCCCAGCCGGCTTCGTCCTCCGGGTCGGCCGACTGCGGGTCCTTCCCCGCCACGGTGATCTCGGGAGCCGGTACCGGCTCGGTCAACTGTTCCGTGGCCGAGAAGGCCGGGTGGCGGACGACGAGCATGAGTGCGGCCGCGGCGCCGAGAAGCGCGATCAGCCCGAAGGCGTAGCCGACAGGGGACCGGTGGTGCCGCCGCGCGGCGGGCAGATTGACCATGACCATCCCAGGTTCAGGGTCTGGGACGCGCGGGGTGGAGACGTGCCGGGGTGGGCGTACCGATTCTATGGCGGCGGCCCGGCCCCGGCCCTGGTAATCGCGGGGTCAGCCCACTCGGACCGGGGTCCGGACGACCGGACGCCGGGCCCGGACGGTGTGCTGACGCGGTGCCGGAGCGCCCTGCAGCTGCCGCAGCCCTGCCTGCTGTACGAAGATCGACCGTCGGCTGACCGCGTCCCCCGCCGCGTTCAACTCGTAGCCGTCGAGCCAGAGCCAACCGTCGTAGGTCGGCCAGTCGAGCACCCGGATCACCCGGAACTTGATCGGTCGGAGGAACTGGACACTCGCCGCGCGAGTCACGTGCAGTACGTCACCGGAGCGGGGAAGCACATGGGCTCCTGAAAAGGATCGGCCGGCGGGCGAGCCGGCGGAGGCTGATCGGGGGACAGTTCGGCCCGGTGACGGGGGTCTCGCGTCGTGGACCGCTGATCAGGTTGTTCGGTGGTGGTCGGGCCGTACCCGCGGTCGCGGGTCGCCACCCGACCAACACCCGGCTGCTCCCGGTTACCGCTCCCACCGCCGCAGCCACGCTGGCGTGCAGCGGCGGGGCCTTCAGCCCGGGGCAGGTCGCGGGGCGCGGGACGGCTCCCCTCCCGCCGTCCCACGCCCCGTGGGGTCACCACGTCGAGAGATCGTGCGGAGACGGTGAGTAACCCGTGCCATACCGACAGACTGCACCAGGGACGTGCTTCATGCAAGTTGCATGTCGACTTTTGCCGATACGCGAGCAGGACACGTGAACGGGACGCTTGAAGCCTCCGGCACCGGGACGGCACACTGGACGCCGGTTTCGCCCGTCGCGGCCGGTCGACGACCGGCACCACCCCCTGCCGCGAACGATCGCCCGCCGTACGACGGCCGCGCCCCGGCGGGTGTCGAACCGGGCGCGATCGACCGGAGGTAGTCGGGTGAGCGCGAGGAGCTGTCGTCCGCGTCCAGCAACCCGCGGAGCGGCATCGTGAGCGAGCGGCGCAGTCCCACCATCCGGCGTCGACGCCTGGGGGCGGAACTCCGCCGCCAGCGGGAGGCTGCCGGCATCACCATCGAAGTGGTGGCCGAGCAGCTGGAGTGCTCGGCCTCCAAGATCTCCCGCATCGAGACCGGCCAGACCAGCGCCACCCCCCGGGACGTGCGGGACATGCTCCGCATCTACGGGGTGGTCGGTGCCGAGAGCGACGAGCTGGTGCAGATCGCCCGCGAGGCCCGGCAGAAGGGCTGGTGGCATCCGTACAGCACGGTGCTGGTCGGGGCGTACGTGGGGCTGGAGGCGGCGGCCAGCTCGATCCGGGCGTACGAGCAACAGGTCGTGCCGGGGCTGCTGGAGACCGAGGAGTACGCGAGCGCGATGATCCGCGCCGCTCGGCCCGACTTCAGTGCCGAGCAGGTCGCACAACGTGTCCGTGTCCGCCTCGGTCGTCAGTCGTTGCTGACACAGGACGATCCGGTCGATCTGTGGGTGGTGCTCGATGAGGCGGTGCTGAGCCGGCCGGTTGGCGGTGACGTGGTGATGCGTGACCAGCTCAGACGGCTGGCGGAGGTGGCCGAACTGCCGAACGTGACGTTGCAGGTCCTGCCCTTCGAGGTGGGCGCGCACGCCGGCATGGACGGGACCTTCACGATCCTCAGCTTCCCCGAACCGAGTGATCCCGATGTCGTGTACGCGGAGAACGCCACGGGTGGGCTCTTCCTCGAGAAGAGCGACGAACTGCAGAAGTACAGCTTCATCTTCGATCACATTCGAGCAGCGGCCATTCGCCCTGAGGAATCCATCGCTCACATCGCAAAACTGGCAGAGGAGCCGTTGTGGAAATGGCGACCAAGAAGTTCCCCGTGGACCTGACGCAGGCGACCTGGTTCAAGAGCTCGAAGAGCGGGCCGAACTGTGACAACTGCGTGGAGGTCGCGTACGTGACCGGGACGGTCGGCGTCCGGGATTCGAAGGACAAGGCGGGCCCTGCCCTGATCTTCGCCCCAGGTGACTGGCACGCTTTCGTGACCGGCGCCCGGGCTGGTGCGTTCGTCCGGGGCTGATCCGGCGACCCGGACTTGTGTGGTCCCGCCCGGCATTCTGGCCGGGCGGGACCTTCCTGTTCCGGGGTGCTCGCGGTGAGGCGCTCGGGCTGGGCGTCCCGCGCCCACCCGTCGCCACTTCCGTTCCGCCTCGTTGAACCGCACGGATCGGCAACCGAACGAGGCAGGCGAGACGGATGACGACGATCGGTTCAGAGAATCTCACCAACGGCCCGGGCAAGCCGGAGCGGTTCGGCGGCAAGTACCGCGGCGCCCGCCGGGACACGGTCCTCACCGAGGTGGTCTCCACCGACACCGAGATCGGCAGCCGGGACGCGACCGACGCGGAGCCGGCCTCCCCGCCGCTCACCCTGCCGTCCCTGGATCCCAATCCGCTCACCGAGCCGTCGTTCCCGCCGTCCGGCTGGTCGGTGGAGCAGAACGACTCCCTGGCGGACCACCCGCTGCTGCGTGGCCTGCTGATGGAGTTGCCGCCGAGGGGGAGCGTGCCGCCACCCGGCTGGCTGGACCGCTGGTTCGAGGCGACCCGGGCGATCCTCGAACTGCTATACGTGCAGGGGACCGGCCGCTCGCGCTGACACCGGGGCGGCCGGCGGCTGAATCGGCGCCGGGGCCGCCGGCGGCCGCATCGGCACCGGGGCTGCCGGCGGCATGGCGCGCTCGGCGAGCCGGTTGTGCCGCAGCGCGTGGCGTACCCCGATCGCGATGACGCCGAGCACGCCGACGGTTATGGCCGGGCCGGCCACGGCCGGCGCCGCGAGCAGGTCGACGCCCGCCGCCGAGATCACGGCGGGCAGCACCGCGAGGGCGGTCACCTGGATCGGCAGCCCGATCAGCGGGTGCGCCGCAGCGGCCCGCAGGCCGTGCGGGGCCGGGGTCTCCGGCGCGGCCGCGAAGGCGCCCGCGCCGGCCCGCAGCCGCCGTACCCGGCGGACCGTGCAGGCCGCGACGACCAGCGTCGGGACCGCCGCGAGGGCGAGCCCGGCGGCGGCGCGGTCGACCACCGTCCGCCCGGCGCTCTGCAGACCCCCGGCCAGGACGGCCGCCGTCAGGACGACGCCGGTCAGGGTCAGGACGAACAACCATCCGGTACGCCGACGCAGCGCTCGGGCGCGCTCCAACCGGGGCAGTCCGTCCGCCACGATGCCGGCGGCGACCCAGGTGGCGGCGACGGGAAGCAGTACGGTGAGCTGGTCGGCCATACCCCAGAGCCTTGCCCGGTTCGACGTTCACCGAATCCGGGGCGCTACCCCGGTTCGTCCCGTACGCCGCCCCGTAGGGGCCATCCCACCGGCGTTATTGAGCATTCGACATGTACACCGTGCGGCAATCGTGATCTAGCCTCTGCTTGATCGGCCAACGTCGATCTGCCTGTGTCTCACCAGGCGGACGGCCGTGCGTCGGTCGGAGGGAGGTAGGGAGATGGCTCTCCCACGCAGGTCCGTATTCGTCGGCGTAGCCACCCTGACCATGCTCGCCGCGGCCAGCCCCGCCCTGGCCAGCCCAGCGAGCGGAGAGATCCGGAACGCCGGTGCCCCCAACGCGGTCGCCGACAGCTACCTCGTCGTGTTGAAGGAGAGCGCCGTCGCCCCCAACCGGGTCACCGAGACGGCGCAGCGGCTGACCGCCCGGCACGGCGGGGCCGTCGCCCGCACCTGGCGCACCGCGCTGCGCGGCTTCGAGGTCCAGGTCAACGCGGTCGCCGCCGCGCGGATCGCGGCCGACCCCGCAGTGGCGTACGTGGAACAGAACCGCACCGTGTCGATCGCCGGCACCCAGCCGAACCCGCCGTCCTGGGGCCTGGACCGGATCGACCAGCGGAACCTGCCGCTGAACAGTTCGTACACCTACCCGAACACGGCCAGCAACGTGCGGGCGTACATCATCGACACCGGCGTGCTGTTCGGGCACAACGACTTCGGCGGCCGGGCGGTCTCCGGCTTCGACGCGGTGGACGGCGGCTCCGCCGACGACTGCAACGGCCACGGTACGCACGTGGCGGGCACCGTGGGCGGCTCCTCGTACGGGGTGGCCAAGGGCGTCCAGATCGTCGGCGTCCGGGTGCTCAACTGCCAGGGCAGCGGCACCACCGCGCAGGTGGTGTCCGGCATCGACTGGGTCACCGCGAACGCGGTCAAGCCGGCGGTGGCGAACATGAGCCTCGGCGGCTCCGCCGACAGTTCGATCGACACGGCGGTCACCAACTCCATCAACTCCGGCATCACCTACGCGGTCGCGGCCGGCAACGGCGACATCTTCGGCAACCGGCAGAACGCCTGCAACTACTCCCCGGCCCGGGTCGCGCCCGCGATCACCGTCGGTGCCACCCAGAACAACGACGCCGCCGCGAGCTTCTCCAACTACGGCACCTGCGTGGACATCCTGGCGCCGGGCGTCAACATCACCTCCGCCTGGTACACCAGCAACACGGCGACGAACACGATCAGCGGCACGTCGATGGCCTCGCCGCACGTCGCCGGGGCCGCGGCGCTCGTGCTCTCGGCGAATCCGACGTGGACCCCGCAGCAGGTACGGGACAGCCTGGTCAACAACGCCACCCCGAACGTGGTGACCAACGTGGGCACCGGCACCCCGAACCGGCTGCTCTACGTGACGGGCGACGGCAACCCGCCGCCGACCAACGACTTCTCCGTCTCGGTGTCGCCGACCTCCGGCTCCACGGCGCCGGGCGGCTCGGTGACGGCCACCGTCAACACCGCCACCACCAATGGCTCGGCCCAGTCGGTCAGCCTCTCCGCGAGCGGGCTGCCGGCCGGTGCCAGCGCCTCGTTCAACCCGGCCACGGTGACCTCCGGCGGCTCCGCCACGCTCACCGTCACCACGTCGAGCAGCACCCCGCCCGGCACGTACGCGGTGACGGTCACCGGCACGGCGGCGTCGGGTACGAAGACGGCGACCTACTCGCTGACCGTCACCGGCACCGGTGGCTGCACGGGCGCCGGCCAGAAGCTCGCCAACCCGGGCTTCGAGTCCGGCAACACCGGGTGGACCGCCAGCTCCGGGGTGATCGGCCAGTACGGCTCCTCCGGGCAACCGCCCCGCACCGGCACCTGGAACGCCTGGCTGGACGGCTACGGCACCAGCCGCACCGACACGCTGGCCCAGACCGTGACCCTGCCGGCCGGCTGCTCGTCGTACGCCCTGAGCTTCTGGCTGCACATCGACACCGCCGAGACCACCAGCAGCACCGCGTACGACACGCTCAAGGTGCAGGTGCTCAACGGCAGCGGCGCGGTGCTGGCCACGCTCGCCACGTACTCGAACCTGAACAAGAACACCGGCTACGCGCAGAAGTCGTTCAACCTGGGCGCGTACGTCGGGCAGACCATCCAGATCAAGTTCACCGGCGTGGAGGACTGGTCCCTGCAGACCTCGTTCGTCCTCGACGACACTGCGGTGAACGTCTCCTGAGCCATCCTCTTCCCACCGGCGTCCGGCGGTCACCCCTGCGGTGGCCGCCGGACGTCGTGGTGGCCTCAGACGTCGAAGGTGGCCGGGCGCTCGGTGGCCGGGGGCGGCGGGACGGCCTTCCACAGGCCCGTCTTCTGCGCGGCCAGGCGGGCCAGGTAGGCCGGGTTGAGGATGACGTAGCGGCGCCAGAGCCGCTTCGGCTCCAGGCCGAGCCGCCAGAACCACTCCAGCCCCGCCCGCTGCATCCACGGTGGCGGGTTGCGCAGCAGCCCGGCGTGGTAGTCGAACGCGGCGCCGACCGCCATCAGCGGCATGTCCAGCAGCGGCCGCATGACGTACGCGAAGACCTCCTGCCGGGGGCAGCCCAGGCCGACCAGGACGAGCCGGGCACCGCTGGCCTTGATCCGGTTGGCGATCTCGGCGTCCTCGCCCGGCTGCATCGACCGGAACTTCGACGGCTCGACCCCGGCGATCTTCAGCGCGGGGAACATCCGCTCCAGCGCCGGCACCAGCCGGGACAGGGTCTCCTCAGTGGAGCCGTACAGATAGACCGGCAGGCCCTCGTCGGCGAACCGGCACAGCACCCGCAGCGTCAGCTCGGGGCCGTAGACCCGGTCGGTGAGACCGGCGCCGTGCAGCAGGTTGAGCGCCCAGCGGACCGGCTGCCCGTCCGGGGTGACCACGTCGAACGAGTTGAGCCGGGCGTTGTGCGCCGGGTCGAGCACCCCGGTCATCACGCCGTGCACCGCCAGCGCGGTCAGCGCCAGCGGGCGACGCTCGTGCGCCGCCGAGACGACCGCCTCGGTCGCCTGGGCGTAGTCGGTCGCGTCGACGAGGACGCCGAGCACGTTCCGCTTCGTGGCGGTGGTCATGCCTTCGGCACCCACTTGTCGACGTTGGCCTCGTAGATCTCCCGGAGGATCATCGGCACGTCGTAGGTGACCTTCCAGTCCGGGTAGTGCTCCTCGAACCGGGCCATGCTGCTCACGTACCACTGGTGGTCGCCGGTCCGCGCCTGCTCCACATAGTTGATCTTCGCTGCCCGGCCGGTGATCTCCTCGGCGATCCGGAACGCCTCGATGTGCGAGGTGTTCGAGTGCCGGCCGCCACCCAGGTTGTAGACCTGCGCCGACCGCGGCGCGCGGAAGAACGCCTCGAACGCGGTCAGCACGTCCCGGGAGTGGATCGCGTCCCGGACCATCTTGCCCTTGTAGCCGAAGAGGTTGTACGTCCGACCCTCCATCACGCAGCGCATCAGGTACGCCAGGAAGCCGTGCAGCTCGGCCGCCGAGTGGGCCGGGCCGGTCAGCGTGCCGCCCCGGAAGCAGGCGGTCTTCATGTCGAAGTACCGGCCGTACTCCTGGACCATCACGTCGGCGGCCACCTTCGAGGCACCGAAGACCGAGTGCAGCGACTCGTCGATCGACATGTCCTCGGTGATGCCCTGGTGATAGGGGTGGTCCTCCGGCAGCTCGTACCGGGTCTCCAACTCCACGAGGGGCAGGCTGTTCGGGCGGTCGCCGTACACCTTGTTGGTCGAGCAGTGGATGAAGGGCGCGTCGATGGCGTGCCGGCGGACGTTCTCCAGCATGTTGAGGGTGCCGCCCGCGTTGACGTCGAAGTCCGTGTACGGCTCCTTGGCGGCCCAGTCGTGGCTGGGCTGCGCGGCGCTGTGGATCACGACCGCGATGTCCGCGCCGTACTTCTTGAAGACCTGCTCCAGGCCGTCCCGGTCCCGGATGTCCACGGAGAAGTGGGTGTAGGCGCCGCCCAGGTCGGCGGCGAGCCGCTCCAGGCTCCAGGAGGTCGAGCCGTCCTCGCCGAAGAAGTACCGCCGCATGTCGTTGTCGATGCCGACCACGTCGAGCCCGAGGCCGGCGAAGTGCCGGGCTGCCTCGGAACCGATCAGACCGCCCGAACCGGTCACCAACGCGACAGTCACACGCCACTCCTGGCTTATTGGGGCAGGGAAACCATCGGAGCATAGCGTGATGTCCAGCACGCCCCGAATACGCCGCGAGGGCCCCGCAACCTGCGGAGCCCTCGTCATGGTGGGGAAGGGGGGAGTTGAACCCCCACGCCCTTTCGGGCACACGGACCTGAACCGTGCGCGTCTGCCATTCCGCCACTTCCCCGTGGCCTGACCTGGGACACCGTATCTCATTCCGTGCCCGCCATCTGCAACGGGGGCCGAAACATATTACGCTGTTCCCGGTCATCGCCACGAGCGATAACCGTTCGTGGCGGACGAAACTGTAGCACGGCCGCAGGACCGCCCACGAACGGGCCGCCGGCGGCCGGCCGAGCGGCGTGTGAGCTGCGGAGGCGGTGTCCGGATACCATCATTGCCTCGGGACCCGAGGAGGAGCCGGTGAGCGTGCTGCAACGCTTCGAGAAGCGTCTGGAAGGCCTGGTAGAGGGGGCCTTCGCCAAGGTCTTCAAAGGGGTGGTCCACCCCGTGGAGATCCTCAACGCCATGCAGCGGGAGGCCGAGGCGCACAAGGCGATCCTGGCCGGTGGGCGGACGTTGGTGCCCAACCGCTACGTGATCGATCTCTCGCCGTACGACCACAGTCGGCTGGCGCCCTACGCCGCCGCGCTGGCCCAGGAGTTGGCCCAGTCGCAGGCGGAGTTCATCGGCGAGCAGGCCTGGACGGTGTACGGCGACGTCATCGTCGAGGTCGAGCGCGGCGAGGGCCTCGACACCGGCATGTTCCGGGTCACCGCGGAGGTCTACACCGGCGGCGAGGTCGCCCCGGTCTCCGCGCCCGGAGGTTACGACGCCGGCCCGGCGTACCCGTCCTACGACCAGGGCGGCGGCTACGGCCCGCCCCCCGGGCACGGCGGCGGCCGCAACGTGCGGCTGGTCTCCGGTGACGGCCGCACCTACCCCCTTCAGATGGGCTCGACCGTGATCGGTCGCGGTGACCAGGCCAACCTGCGCCTGCCCGACGTCGGCATCTCCCGCCGACACGCCCGACTGGACTTCGACGGCGGCCAGGTCGTGCTGACCGACCTCGGCTCCACCAACGGCACCATGGTCAACGGCCAGCGCGTGTCCGCCGTCGCCCTCAACCCGGGCGACATGATCCAGCTCGGCACCACCACCCTGACCTTCCGCGTGGACGGCTGACCAGCGTTGCC
>NZ_JBEYER010000089.1:0-28105 GCF_040634005.1 Micromonospora sp. NPDC007271 | reverse complement strand
CGACCGGTGGGATGAGCTTGACCCGCGAGTACTGCTCGACCTCGGCAATCGCCGACCGCAGCACCTCGGTCATGGCCACCGGCCTACGCCACTGGCGACGCGAGACCGCCCCGCCCAGCACAGCGAGGTTCTCGGCGTGGCGGCGCACCCGGGTGGCCAGGTGGTCGACCTGGAAAAGGCCCTTGAGTAGGTAGGGGTCCTCAACCTCGTTCTCCAGCTCGTCGAGTAGCTGGATTTCCCGATGAACCAGGGACTGCAATCGCCGGGAGAGGTTGACGAAGATCTCGACCGGCTGGTCGGCCCGGCGGCGGGACGCCATGGCCGACGCCTGCAGGACGGCTGTCTGTGCGGCGTGATGGGTCTGGTAGAGATCGTGCTCCAGCGGTCCGAAGACGTCGCCTTCGACGGGCGGGAAGTCCGGGGCCTGCAGGGTTGGCCGTTCACCCCGGTGCAGCTGCTCGAGCAGCCGACGCACCTCCATGCGCCCCCATGCGGCCGATGAGCGCATCGTGTCGACCCTTCGCTGGATCGAGCCGGCGAACGCGGCCGCGCGGCTCGCCGTGACCAACAGCACGGCAGCGCCGACGGCGACCACCACGCCCAGGATGGCGACAGTCGCAGCGGACAGGGAGTCACTGGACACGACAAGCACATACGCCACCACGGCTACCGCGAGCAGAACCATGACAGCAGCGGGCAGCATCGAGAGCCACAGCAGGCTGGCCCGAAGCCCGCCATCGGCCTGCGACCGGTATGCCGCAGGAGTGGCATCTCGCCCTGAGTCCCCGTGCAGCACACGTGCGTCAGGTGGGTAGAGGTCAGACATCAGTGCCCTCGATATAGGAAAATCTCGCCGCAACGCGTGACATAGCGGCGCACTCTACATTGCACAGACCCAAACCAGATATTAGAGAACTACGCTCATCATGGGCGATCATGCTCGCACCCTCAACCCCCGCCACCGCGCCCATGCCCCGCCGTTGGTCGATATGCTCAGGTCAGGGGCACTTCGAGGAGCGGATTTTCCCCCGCCACGTGGTCGAATCTCGGCCATCCGGCATCAGTTACGGCGACGCGGAGTCGGGCAGGCAGCGGCGCCGCCAGGCCAAGTGACCGCCGCCTCGTCGGCGCCGCGGCTTCCGTGGTCGTTGCCAGACTCGCATGACAGGCCGACCGCGCAGGCAGGGCGGTCGCGGCAGGTACCGAGCCCCTCGTTGGCGTGGCGGCCGACGGCCTGACGGACGGCAAAGATCGGCGCGCTGACCCGCGGCGTCTTGATCACATCTGGTAGCAGCGTTTCGACAACCCTTCGTCATCATCTCGATCACGTTCAACGCCGAGATGCCCTCTGCCGCCCGGCCACGGCCACATGCCGACCCGACACCCAGCACTGCCTGTTGCCTCCGGCAGTCATGACCGGCTCAGGCCCGCTGGATCGGGCGAAGTGCCGCGTCCAACCACGGCGCGACGCGCCCCCACCAGCGTCAGACTGTGATCGGTCGACCGCATTAGGTAGAGTGCGGGCGTTGATCGTCGGCTATGGCCGAGAGTCGGAGAGGTGCCAGGATGACTCGACGAGGCGGGCGGTGGACGCGAGTCGCGCTGCGCCTCGGGCTCCTGGTCGGCGGGGTCGTCGTGGCGTGGGGCGCCCACGAGGCCGCCACCACCACGGCCGCCTACGCCGCCGATCGTCCGCCGGCCGCGCCGGTGGACGCCGCCGTCGACCTGCTCACCGGCATCCTCCGCCCGATCCTCGACCCGGCGGCACCACTACCAGCACCGGACGTACCCGCCGATGAGAGGGTTCCCGGCACCCCGCCGAGCGGAGCCGCCTCCGACACGGCAGCAGCCCGGCCAGCGAACCAGGGCACCCCACCACTAGCCGACGCTATCCAGGGCAAGAGGCCGAAGCCCGCCGTCGGCGTCGGCCGCAAGGCCGTTCGGCCAGGCGGCGGCGAAACGCTGGCACCGGTGGGTGATGTTCTCCGCCCGGTCACGGAGCCGGTTCGGGCCGGAGTGCTCACCCCGGTGGCCGACGCGCTGCGCCCGGTCACCGACCCGGTGCGGGCCGGCGTACTGGCCCCGGTGGCCGACGCCCTCACCCCGGTGACCCAGCCGCTCGCCCCGATCCTCTCCCCCGTCTGGCGGGAGCTGGAACCGGTGCTCGAGCCGCTGGACCCCGTCCTCGAACCCCTCCAACCGGTGGCGGACATCGTGGACCCGTCCACCGGCCTCCCGGCCACGCCACCGCCCGCGGCGACGCCCCCGACCGGCACGATCGGCGCACCGATGCCTGACGCCAGCCCGGGCTGCACCAGACCCGCCACCGGAACGGCACTGGCCCCTTCCGCCTCGGTGCCTGCCCCCACCAGCATCCCGACGGACCGGCGCACTCAGCTGTCGTCCCTGCTGCGCCTCGCCGGGTCGGACGGGCCGGACCCGCTGCGGCCGGACGCCGACTCCGCGCCCACCATGCCTACCCCCGGCACCAGCGGATCCGCCTCGTCCGGCGCTGTCCACGGGAGCCCGGCCGACACACCGACGCCGCTGTGGACGCCGCCCAGCCTGGCCGGGCGCCACTGCCACCCGACCGACAGCGACGCTCTCTCGTCCCGCTCGCCCCGCCCGGGGACCCGGCCCGCCTGACCGGCGGGCCGTTTGCGTGCCGTCCCCACGGCACCGGCGGCCTCTGCGCACCCGTATGCCCTGGCGGCCCTGGTGGCCCGCGCCGGTCCCGCGACGACGCCGGCAATCTTCCCCCGACTTTTCCCGATCACGATGGTGACCAGGAGTTACCCATGAACGTGAGCATGCCCGTCGTCCGGGCCCGCTGGTGCGACATCACCCGAATCACCGATCTCGTCACCGAAGCCCTCTCCCCCACCGCCCTCGGCGCCTGGCTCGTCCCCGACGAGCGACACCGGCCCACCGTTCTCGCCGCCGTGGCCCGGATCTGGATCGAACACGCGCTGCTCTTCGGCGACGCGTTCCTGCTCCCAGACGGATCGGCCGCGACCGTCTGGTTCCACCGCTATCGGCCCATCCCACCCCCCGTCCGGTACATCGACCGGCTCGCCGACGCCTGCGGCGTACACCAGGAACGGTTCCTCCAGTTCGACCAGGCCCTCGCCGCGCGGCGGCCCAACGAGCCGCACAACCACCTGGCGCTGCTCGCCGCACCCGGCAGCGGGGGCGCGGGCCACGCCGCGGCGGTCCTCGCCGGAGCGCAACGCTGGATGGACACGCTCAGCCTGCCCACATACGCCGAGGTGTTCGCCGACGCTGACCGTGACCTGTTCCAGCGGCACGGCTACACCCACCGCGGTGCCTTCCCGGTCGGAACCGACACCACCACACACGCGATGTGGCGACTGCCGCCGTTCTGGGTCGGCCGGTCCAGCCGCAACACCCGCTCACCCGTGCGGCGACCACTCGTCCTAGCCCACAACAACCCGTCAACCCGGTGGGCGCTGCGCTGATCCACCCGACCTGGCCGGGGCGCCCCCACCGCCCCGGCCAGGTCGGCACGGCGCATCACCAGTAGGCAACCAGCACCAGGACCGGCAGCATGGACCCGATCACGGGCGACGCAACCGAGCAGGGCGACGGCTTCCCGCGCCCCCGTCGCCGCCGGGGACCACGCTCGGCGTGGTGTGCAAGCTGCCCACCGAGCAGAAGACGCCTGCCTGTCAACGGCCAATCAGATCTGGCTCTGGCACGAAGTTCGTGATCACCGCTGGGGCGTGACGGCTATTCGGCGAGGATGACGCGGCGGAGGAGATCGAAGTCCGCTCGGCCGTACATTTGCCTTTTGATCGCTTTCAGTTCGCAGACGTTGCCATCGACCGCGCCGCTGCTCCAGGGCAGGGTGAGCCCGTCGCGGACAGCGTCGTAGTCCTTGAGCAGGCCGGCGGCGAAGCCGGCGAGCTGTGCGACTCCGCTGGCCTTGGCCTGGGCGATCCAGGTGACCAGGTGCTGGCCTTGGCGTTGGCGCAGCATGCCGGCGAAGTCGCTGACCAAGCGGCCGACGGTGCGCAGGCTGTCACATCGCTGCAGGATGCGTGCCAGATCAGCGTGTTCACGTTCGGTCCGCTCGGCGGCGGGCCGGATGTCGAGGGCGCACCCGGTCCGCCCTGCTGACTGGTACCACCAGGTTCGGCTACGCTGCGCTGCCGAACCGGAGGAGGCCGGGCATGACCGACACCGCTGTACGGCAGCGCCGGCCCGCGTACGCCGTGAACGTCGCCGCCGCCGCGACCGCACTGGGACTGCTGGCCTTCGCCGCCGACTCCGTCGACGGTGTCGCCGGCCACGTGATGGTCGCGCTGACCTCCAGCGGATTCGCCTGGGGGCTGGCCGCCGTCCTGGCCGGCCGGTACGCGGATACCACGCGGCGGGCCGTCACGGGTGCCATCGGCCTGTTGGTCCTGGCCACCGTGTCGTACTACCTACTCATCCTGCTGGTTAGCCGCCGGTGGAGCGGTGCCACCTTGGAGGACGGCAGTTCGGCCAACATGGCCGGACTGCGCTCGGTCGCGGTAATGACTGTGGTGTGGTTGGCCGGGTCGCTGCTCGCCGGCCCGCTGCTCGGACTGCTCGGCCACGCAGTACGCGCCAACACCACCCGCCGCGCCGCCCTTGCCGCCGGTATCGCATGTGGCCTGCTATCCGCCGAGGGCTGGCACGCGACCGTGCAGGCGCCGCCTTGGCGCCTGCTCGCCCTTGGTGATCCATTCTTCTATGGCGTCGCGGTCGGTGAGATCGTGCGAGTGGTGCTGCCGCTGGCTGTACTGGCGTGGCTGGTCGCGACACACCGTCTCGGCCGGGCCTGGCCGATGCTGCTCGCCGCCACCGTCGCCGCCGCGACGGCCGGCACCCTGCTGTGGTACGCCTTGGGGCTGGTCCAGGGTGCTTGAATTGCAGCGCGCTCCGGCCCGTACGGCTGTGGAGATCGACCACGACGAGGTCCTAGACTAACTCGCCATCGAAGGTGCCGAGTTCGAGGATGCCGTCGGCGCGGTCGGTCATCAGGTGTAGGGCGGTCTCCTCGGCGTCGATGCGTGGATGGGGCTCGACGCCGTGGGCGAGATCGGCGGCCAGGTTGAGAATCGCGGTCCGGAAACTGTCCGCCGCCACTGGGGACAGGTGCTGGACGAACGGCGGGAAGTCGCACCAGCCGTCCGGGTCCTTCGCCGAAATGCGGACCTCGTCGCTGAGGATCTCCGCCGCGGCGTGCAGCAGCAGCGCGGTCCGCGGCGTGATCACTTGGCGTTGCATTGGTCAAGGGTGAAGGCATAGTCGATCAACACGGACAAGATGCCGTCTGAGCTGCCCGTTCATTGGTCATCGGTGGTCAGCGTTCGTCGCTCTTGGTCCACCCCTGACGGCCTGGATACGGCCTGATCTTGGCTCGCCTGGCCTCTTGCCGCGACCCGGGCACGCCGCTCCATTCGCCACCCAACGAACCCGTAGGCCAGAAGAGGAAACGCGAGCAGGAGGAGGCTGCCGCCCGCAGTGAGGAGCCACAGCAGGGTCCGATCCCACTTCGCTTGGTCGGCGGCTGGGTCATCCCAGGGCGGTTGGGGCGCGAGGAACGCAGGAGCACAGCATCCGACCACGGCAGCCGAGACGAGCATCAGGGTGCCGACGATGAGTGCGAGGCGCGGCCGAGACATCTCCGCATGCTCGCAGAATCCGGCGTACAGGTCGACTCGTCCGTCACCCACCAGGTCAGCCGCTATCACATGACGGCTGACCTGCTGCTTCTTCGGGTGCTGCTGGTCGTGCTCGGTCATCATTGGTCGGCGCTTGACGGCCCGGAGACGGCCCAGGTCGCCCCCCTCGCTTGTAAGTTCTGGGCGCTCTGTCCGGCGAGGTCCGTCGGCGTCCCTGGCCTCGGGCCACCGTCCGGCGTCGTTCCTTACCGACCTCGTATTCACCACCCGCTATGGCACACCAATCGAGCCGCGCAACTTCCAGGGCTCCTGGCAGACCCGCTGCGACAAGGCCGGCGTCAGGCCGATCACCGTTCATGACGCCCGCCGCACCTGCGCCAACGCTGCTGGCCGACCTCGACGTCCATCCAAGAGTCGCCATGCAGGTGCTCCGGCAGGCCCGCTTCGCCGTGACCATGGAGATCTACACACAGGTATCGACGAAGGCGACCAGAGACGCCCTCAAACGCCTCGGTGACTCACTCGGCCGCTGACAGAACTGCTGTACAAAGCTGCTGTACGGAAGCAGAAAGGCCACCTCCCGAACCCGGGAAGTGGCCTTTGACCTGCGTGGGCGATACTGGGATCGAACCAGTGACCTCTTCGGTGTGAACGAAGCGCTCTCCCGCTGAGCTAATCGCCCTCAGCGCCGATGACTCTACCTGATCGAGAACCTAGACCAAAAACCCGGGGGTCAGTGCGTCGCGAGGTAGCGCAGCGCCCGCGCCACCACGTCGATGCCGAGGCTGTACTTGAGCGACAGCACCAGCACCGCGGCCACGAACACCAGCCCGATCGCGCCCAGCAGGCAGCGCACGGAGAGTGGCTGTCGCATCACCCAGCGCGTCCAGGCCTGGACGTTGCGTCGGGTGAAGGTGAGCAGCCGGCGGGCCCAGATGAACTCGACGGCCCAGACGCCGAGCCCGGCGATGACGATCAGCCAGCCGGGCCCGGGCAGCGGGATGAGCGCGATACCGACGGTGACGATGATGGCCCCGACGATGGCCACAGCGATCTTGAGCGTGATCCGGCCGGTGGGGTTGGCCCGGATCAGGTCGAGGGTGGTGTGTACCCGGCCCCGCCAGCGGCCCCGGGGGCGGGGGTCGACGGCGACGCCGGAGCCGTCCCGGTGGCCGTCGCCGGCGCCTCGGTCACCCTGCTCGACAGGCACCTCGTAACCCCGCCTTTCGGCTGCTCGGACCGCTCCTTTCGGCGGGTCGACCACGGTCCCCGGCTCCACTGAGGAACCCTTCGTGACCATTTCCACCCCCAGTGTCGCCCCGGACCGTCACCCTCGCTGAGGACTGGACGTTACCGGAGTAAGTCGACGACTGAACCACCCGTTGCCGGGCGGGACCTTGGAACTGGGCAGAACAGGAAATCCTACAAGAATTTTCACATTCTCGGAGGCGTTTCCCACCCCCTTCCCACCACTGGGTGAAGTCAGCGTATGGCGGAGCGTAGCCACGAGTAGCGGCTGAGTATGGGAAAAGCGGGACACGCGCGTTCCGCAGCGGTGCCGGGGGGAGAACGTCCATGAGTGTGATTCGACCGACGACCGTAGAGGTCGAGACGTCGCTAAGGCTCGTCGCGCCTGACGCCACCGCCTTGCCGGTGCGTGCCAGTCTGCGTTACGACCCTGCTGACCCGTATGCGGTCCATGTCCTGTTCCACGCCGAATCCGCCGGTGGTGAGGCGGTGAGCTGGTCGTTCGCGCGCGAACTGCTGGTCACCGGGCTCGACGAGCCGGCCGGCATCGGCGACGTGCGGGTCTGGCCATGGGCCACGCCGCGCGGTGACTTCGTCGCGCTCGCGCTGTCGTCCCCGGACGGCAACGCCCTCTTCGAGGTCCCGCGCAGCGTCCTCGTGCGCTTCCTGCGCCGGACCTACGTCGTCGTCCCGCGCGGCCGGGAGGCCGAGCACCTGGACGTCGACACGGCGGTCAACCGGCTGCTCGCCGGCCGCTGACGACGCACACCGGGCCGCGCGGATCTGCCGAGTCCGCGCGGTTCCGGCCAACCCACCACCGGGTACGCCCGACTCAGCCGTGCGTGGTGATGCCGCCGTCGACCGGGATCACCGCGCCGGTCAGGTACGCGCCGGCTCGGGACGACAGGTAGATCGCCGTGCCCGCCATGTCCTCGGGGCGGCCGATCCGGCCCAGCGGCACCTGCTGCTCGATCGCCGCCCGGGACGTCGGGTCGTCCAGCGCGAAGGCCATCATCTTGCTCTCGAACGGGCCGGGGGCGATCGCGTTGACCGTGATCTGCTCGCCGGCGAGCTGGTGGGCGAGGCTGCGGGTGAGCATGTGCACGGCCGCCTTGGTCGCCGAGTACGCGTACACCTCCATCCAGGGCACGCGGAGGCCGTCGATCGACCCGATGTTGATCACGCGGGCGGGGTCGTCGGCGCTGGCTGCCGCGCGCAGCGCCGGCAACAGCGCCGTGGTGAGCCGGAAGACGGCCTTGACGTTGACCGCCCAGAGCTTGTCGAAGGCGCTCTCCGGGTACGCCTCCAGCGGCGCGCCCCAGGTGGCGCCGGCGTTGTTGACCAGCACGTCGAGCCGGTCGGTGCGCTCCCGGACGGCGGCGGCCAGGCCCAGCGCGCCCTCGTCGCGGCTCAGGTCGGCGGGGATCGCTTCGCAGTGCCCCGCGGTGGACAGCTCCTTGGCCACCGTCTCGCAGACGTCGGCCTTGCGTGAGGAGATGATGACCCTGGCGCCGGCCTGCACGAAGCCCCGGGCGATCATGAGCCCGATCCCCCGTGAGCCGCCGGTGACCAGGACCGTCTTGCCTTCGACCGAGAACAGATCCGTCATGCCCATCCCATCGCGAGTCGGCGGGGGCCGCGGGCCGGTCCGGCGCCCCAGGTGCTACCGATCGGTAACCTAATCGGCCCGCCTCGCGGCGACAAGACCGCCGAACCTCCCGAAACCGTCGAAGTGCAACATCCGCCGGGGGCGGTTAACGTCGGGACGATGGTCACTACCGGTCAGTTCTCCCCGGCCAGCCGTACCGGCCTGTCCGTCCCCGGGTACGACGCCGACGCCATCATCACCGGCGCTCTCGGTGACCTCGCGCCCGAGCCCGGCTGGCCCCGCCCGGTCCTGCTCGACGCGGACCTGCTGATCCTGGTCACCAGCGGTCACGGCGCCGCCGAGCTGGACTTCCGGGCGCTGATCTGCCGGCCCGGCACGCTGCTGCGGGTCCGGCCCGGCCAGGTGCTGCGCTGCGTCGGGCCGCAGCTCGACGGGACGGTGGTGCGCTGGGGCGCCGGGACGCTGAGCGGCCTCGACGTGGACCCGGAGGCGGTGCCGGCCTACCGGCAGCTCGCCGGGGAGGACGAGGACGCCGTGATCAGCGAGGTGACCCAGCTGACCGTGGACGCCGACCGGCACGCGAGCCTCCCCGCCGCCGCGGCGCTCCTGCGCCACCAGCTCGCCGTCCTGCTGCTGCGGCTGGCCCTGCTGCCCGGCGCGCCCGAGCTCCCGCCCCGGCCGGAGGCGGAGACCTTCCGGCGGCTGCGCCGGGAGGTGGAGCGCGGCTACCAGCACACCCGCCGGGTGGAGGACTACGCCGGCCGGCTCGGCTGCTCTGTGCGTACCCTGACCCGGGCCTGCCTGGCGGTGACCGGGCGCAGCGCGAAGCAGGTGATCGACGACCGGGTGGCGTTGCAGGCGTGCCGGTTGCTCGCCGCGACCGACGAGCCGATCGCCCGGATCGGCCGCCGGCTCGGTTTCCCCGAGCCGACCAACTTCGGCCGCTTCTTCACCCGGGAGGTCGGGGTGAGCCCGGGTGCGTTCCGGGCCACCCGGGAGCAGCGGCTGCCCGTCCGGATGGTGCGCCCCCGCCCGCCCGCCGACTCACCCGTGCGGGCCGGCCCGGCATGATGGCAGGGTGCAGATCTCCGCGCGCGGCGACTACGCGGTCCGGGCCGCACTGAGCCTGGCCACCGCGTACCCCGCTCTGCTGTCCACCCAGGCCATCGCGGCGGAGCAGGACATGCCTCGCAAGTTCCTGGAGGCGGTCCTGGCGGACCTGCGCCGGGCCGGGATCGTCCGGGCGCAGCGCGGCGCCGAGGGCGGCTACAGCCTGGCCCGGTCGCCGCGCGAGATCACCATCGGGCAGATCCTGCGGGCCGTCGACGGCCCGCTGGCCGGGGTACGCGGGCTGCGTCCCGAGGAGACCCGGTACGAGGGCGCGGCGGAGAACCTGCCCCGGCTCTGGGTGGCGGTCCGCGCCGCCGTGCGGCAGGTCGTCGACGAGGTGAGCCTGGCCGAGCTGGTCAGCGGCAAGCTTCCCGGCCACGTACGCAGGCTGATCGCCCGCCCCGACGCCTGGGAGCCCCGCTGACCGGGGCCTGATCACCGGCCCCGCTCGTCGTCGGCCGTGCCGAGCGCGAGGGGTTCCCCGAGTACCACGGTGTGGTCGCCGGCCTCGATCGTGTGGACCACGCGGCAGAGCAGCACGGCGCGGGCGTCGCGGATCAGCGGCACCCCGAACGGTCCCGAGGCCCAGTCGGGCTGGACGGCGAACGGATCGGTGGCGTCGAAGGTGAAGAGGTCCGCCACCTCCGGCTGCCCGGCGGAGAGCAGGTGCACGGCCAGGTGCTCGGCGTGGGCCAGGGCCGGCCAGCTCGCCGCCTGCCGCCCGAGGCGGACCGACACCAGCGGCGGTTCCTGGGACTCCGCGGTGAGGGCGGTGGCGGTGCAGCCGGCCGGCGGCAGCGTGGGCCGCCGCCGGCCGGTGGCGAGGCCGGGCGCGGTGACCACGGTGACCGTGGCGGCCTGCCGGCGCAGCAGGTCACGGAACGAGTCCTGGTCGACGGGGCGCAGCTCGACGATCGCGGGCCGGTCCAGGGTGCTCATCACGTGCTCCACGGGAGGCCTCCAGATTCGTCGGCGGGCAGGCGCTGCCTCCTCCGTACCCCGGACGACGCGGCGCGATGCCGCGCTCATGCTGCCGGCCGCGCGCCGAGCCGGTCAACGCCCTTCCACTTGGTGAGATGCGGGTCGCGAATGTCAGCGTAGTCCATCGCCACCAGCATTCATCTTCCCGAAACCCCTACCTGTTGACTAGAGATTGTCGCGGCCGGGAGCCGGCATCGTCCAGAGCGGATCCGAGGGCGTTTTCCGGATCGTCGATGCGGGCATGCTCCAGACCGCAGAGGCAGGAGGCGACGAGAGGAGCCGACCATGGGCATTCAGTTCCGCAAGCGGCAGAGGTTCGGCCCGCTGATCTTCAACTTCACCGAGAACGGCTTCTCCTCATGGAGCATCAAGATCGGCCGATGGTCCTGGAACTCCCGCTCCCGGGCCCACCGCGTGGACCTGCCGGGGCCGCTCTCCTGGCGGCAGGACAAGTCCCGGGCCTGACGCCCCGAGGGCGAGCGGGGTGCCGGTCGTTCACGGCACCCCGCCCGGCGTCCGGTCGGTCGGCACTCACCGCTTCCGGCGTGGCCGGGTGACTTCACCGTTCCCGGAGACGTGATCGGTGTCGCGGCGGAGAATCGCCGCATGGCCGACGGGGCGTACCGGCGGGAGCGACGACACGCACTGGTGGCGTGCGGGCTGCTGCTGGGGGCGTACTTCCTGGTGCCCCTGGCCTCCGACCCGAACGTGGTGCGCCTCGTCCTGCGCACGATCGGCACCGTGGTCGTGGTGGTGACCGTCGCCGTCCTGATCACCCGGCAGGTGCGCGAGCAGCTCGCACCCACCGCGCCGGCCGGCGAGGCGGCGACCCGCTCGCTGATCCGTCTCGCGGTCGCGCTGGTCGCCGGGGTGCTCGCCTTCGCCCTCGGCGACTACGTCCTGGCCACCAACCGGGCCGGCGAGTTCGCCGGCCTGCGGACCCGGGTGGACGCGCTCTACTTCGCGCTCGCCACGATCACCACCGTCGGCTACGGCGACGTGCACGCCCAGGGGCAGGTCGCCCGGGCGGTGGTGTGCGGGCAGATGCTGTTCAGCATCGGGGTGATCGCGACCGGGGCGTCCATCGTGGTCAGGCAGCTGGCCCAGCAGTCCCGGCCGGGGCGGCGGTGATCATCACGTCCCCGCCGAGCCGGCCCTGCTCGGGCTCCCTGGTCACCGCGCCGGCGGCGAGCAGCGTGGCGAGCGTGCGGTTCGCGTCGGCGGCCCGGTAGACCGTCGCGGTGGTCGCGAAGCGGCGCAGCTCGGTGACCGTACGCGGGCCGGAGCGGGCGAGCTCGGCGAGCAGTTCGCGGCGCAGCGGGCCGGGTTCCGGGTCGAGGGTGACCGCCACCGGGCACGCGGCGGGATCGGCCGGGTCGCGGTAGAGCATCCCGGCGTCCTCGCCGACCGCCCAGAGCCCGTCCTTGAGCGCCTCCAGCGCCCGGTCGGAGCCGGTGGCGTAGCCGAGCAGCCGGGTCGGCGCGTCACCGGCGGGAACCAGCTCCACCTCGGTGACCAGTGGGAACCCGGCCGCTGCCAGCGCCGGCCGCAGGGAGCGGCCGGGCTCGGTGACCAGCAGCAGCTCGGCCGGGTGCCCGGACGCGGCGCCGGCCAGCACGGCCGGCGCGGGGTCGCCGCCGTCGACCACGGTCAGCAGCGGGGCGCCCGCCGCGCCGGCGGCCTTGAGCAGCACCGGCAGCCGGTCCGGGCGGCCGGGCACCGCGTGCACGGCGACGTCGGCCGGCAGGGCGGCCTCCGCCGCGCCGAGCCGGGCGGGCAGCTCCGCGCCGCCGTCGGTGAGCACCAGCACGGTCAGCCGCCGCCCGCGCAGCCGGTCGGCGAACCCGGCCACCGCCCGCAGCGCGGCCTCCGCGCCCGCGGTGTCACCTCCGGCGTACGCGAGGGCGAGGGTGGCCCGCCGGGAACGCTGCAGCGCCTGCGGCAGCCAGAAGTCGAGCTGCCGGACGAGCAGCTCGCGCAGGACGGCGTCGGTCGACATCCTGCCGTTCTACCGCACCGGTGTTCCGGCGGGCAGGGCGGTCCCCACCGGGTTCCGGCCGGGGCGGTGGTCCCACCGTCTTCAGGCCGGGACGGAGATCCCCACCCCGCCGCGGGTCTGGCCGCCGTAGCGCTGCCGCTCCCGGTCGAGGTCGAGCCGGCCGATGCGCTTGCGAGCGGTCAGGGCCTCGTCGTCGAGCAGGTCGGCCGGGACGATCCAGACGATCTCGAACTCCAGCCCGTCCGGGTCCCGCCCGTAGAGGCTCTTGGTGGTGCCGTGGTCGGAGGCGCCGGCCAGGGCGCCGGCGGCGGCCAGCCGCTCGGCGGTGGCGGCGAGCTCGTCCAGGGTGTCGAGTTCCCAGGCCAGGTGGTAGAGGCCGACGGTGGCCCGGCCGGCCGGCGAGGGGCCGGCGGCGGCGCCGATCTCGAACAGGCCGAGGTCGTGGTCGTTGGTGGAGTCGGGCGCCTGGAGGAAGGCGGCGCCGCGGAAGCCGTCCGGCGTCATCGGGACCGGGCGGAAGCCGAGCACGTCGCGGTAGAAGGCGACGCTGCGCTCGAGGTCACGGACATAGAGCACGGCGTGGTTGAGGCGGTGGATTCCCATGACCCGACGGTAGCGCGATTTGGTTGAGCGTTCAACAAGTTGCCGTATGATGGGCGCCATGACGAGGTGGCTGGACCCCGACGAGCAGCGGACCTGGCGCGCGTTCCTCACCGCCTCCCGGTCCCTGATGGACGCCCTCGACCGGGAGCTGCAACGCGACGCGGGGATGCCGCACGCGTACTACGAGATCCTGGTCCGGCTCTCCGAGGCCCCCGATCGGCGGCTGCGGATGAGCGAGCTGGCCGACGCCACCGGCTCCTCCCGCAGCCGGCTCTCGCACGCCGCCACCCGGCTGGAGGCGGCCGGCTGGATCCGCCGCGAGGACTGCCCCACCGACCGGCGGGGGCAGCTGGCCGTCCTCACCGACACCGGCTACGCCACCCTGGCCGCCGCCGCCCCCGGCCACGTCGAGGGGGTACGCCGGCATCTCTTCGACGCGTTGAGCCCCGCGCAGGTGGACCAGCTGCGCCGGATCAGCGAAACCCTGGCCGACCATCTGACCGGATCCTGACCGAACTGATCCACTGCGGGGGTTGTACTTACCGTTGCCGGACGAGCACGATGGGGCGTGACCTCTGGCTTCGGTGACCTCACTGTCCAGGCGCACCACCTGGTGGCCGAGGGCGACCTCGCCGGTGCCCAGCAGCTGCTCGCCGACGCGCTGACCGACGCCGATCCGCGTCCCGCCAACGCCACCCCCGAGCTGGCCGAGGCCGCCGGGCTCCAGGCCCGGGTGCTGGTCGCGCTCGGCGAGCCGCACACCGCGCGGGGCTGGGCCGCCTTCGCGTACGCGGCGGCCACCCGGTTGTACGGCCGCTCCGACGAGCGCACCATCACGGCCGCCGCCACCCTGGCCGCAGTGCTGCACCGGGTCGGCAGCGACGCCCGGGCCGCCCGGCTCTACTCCGACGTCATCATCGAGCTGACCGCCCGGGACGGCCCGGAGTCACCGCGGGTGCTGGCCGCCCACGCCGACCTGGCCACCGTGGAGTACGCCCGCGGCCAGTGCGAGATCGCCCGCGACCGGTTGCAGGACACCTGGGAGCTGCACCGCGAGGTGTACGGCGACGGCCACCCGAGCGGCATCAAGATGCTGGCCAAGCTCGGCGCGATGGAACGCGACTGCGGCCGGTACGCCGAGTCCCATGAGCACCTGACCCTCGCCGAGGAGCTGTGCCGGCTGCACCTGCCCGCCGACGACCCGCTCGCCGCTCAGGTCGCCGGGCTGGCCCGGGCCGCCGCCGACCCGGACCATGTCTGCGCCGCCCCGGAGTCGCCCGCCCGGGAGACCCCGGTCGTGCCCGCCGCCCGGGTCCCGCCGGCCGCCGAGGGCCCACCCGAACCGACCCTGCCCGAACCGATCCTGCCCGAGCCGCCGCTCTACCACCCGCCCGGCCGGGCCGCGGGCGGGCACCCGAGCGTGCCCACGCCGCGCACCCCGCCCGAGGCCACCGACCTCCCGTACGACGATCACCCGTGGCCGCCGGACGAGCCGGCCGAGGAGCCCTGGCGCCCCGGGGAGAGCGCCCTGCCGCCCACCGTGGTCGGGCTGACCGAGGGCGAGCCGGAGGGCGTACGCCGGGTGCCGCGGGCCGCCGAGCCCGAGTCGCCGCCGCGCTACCTGCCGGTGCACGTGCCCCGGTCGCCGGCACCGCCGAGCCGGACCACCCCGTGGCTGCCGCTGGTGGTGGCCGGGGTGATCGTCGTGCTGCTGCTCGGCACCATCGCGGTGATCGCCGGCGTGTCCGGGGTGGACCGCTCCCGCAACACCCCCGACCCGGCGCCCGGCACCACCGGCACGCCGACCGGAGCCACCCCCTCCGGCACGCCGACCGGCGGCACGCCCTCCGCCGCGCCGAACGCGGCTACCGCCGCCTCCCCCGGCAGCCCGCCGGGGCAGGTCCGGCTGACCGACCGGCGGGACAGCATCCTGCTGCGCTGGACGTACCCGGCCGGCGCGGAGGGGCCGGTGGTGATCGCCGGCGGGCGCGCGGGGCAGGAGCAGCGCACCTTCGTCGAGTTGCCGGCCGGCACCGACAGCTACACCGCCTACGGGCTCGACCGCAGCACCGACTACTGCTTCACGATCGCCCTGGTCTGGTCCACCGACACGGTGGCCCGGGCGGCTCCGGTCTGCACCCGCCGGCGCTGATCGGCCACCGCGTCCGGCCGCCGCGGCGGTCGCACACCGGCTCACCCGTCACGCGAACCGAGCGCCCGCGCTGAAGGATGTCGTCGCGGCAGGACGACGAAGCGCAAAATCTATACATCGACGAGCATCACGGTATACCGTACGGCCACCCAACGTCCGCTCAGTCGAAAAGGAGCTACGGTGCGCCTCCGGTTCCCCCTGCGCCGATCGAACCGCGTGGTCGGCGCCACGCTGATCCTGGCCCTCTGCCTGTCCGCCCAGCCCGCTCTGGGCGCCGGGCCCGCCCTCGCCGCGCCGGCCGGCGCGGCGGCCGGCCCGCTCAACGCCGCCTTCGACACCGCCGCCGCCCGGTACGACGTGCCACGTGACCTGCTCGTCGCGCTCGGCTACGCCGAGACCCGGCTGGACGGGCACGGCGGCGCGCCGAGCGCGTCGGGCGGCTACGGCCCGATGCACCTCACCAGCAACCCGAGCATCCACACCCTCGACGAGGCGGCCACCCTGACCGGGCTCGCTCGGGCCGCACTGCGTACCGACGCCGCCGCGAACATCACCGGAGCCGCCGCCGTGCTGCGGTCGTACGCCGACCGGGCCGGCCTGACCACCGCCGACCGTAAGGACGTCGGCCGGTGGTACGACCCGGTCGTCCGGTACGGCGGCGCGACCAGCCCCTCGGTCGCCCGGCTCTACGCGGACACCGTCTACGACCTGCTCGCCACCGGCTTCACGGCCAGCCGGGCCGGTACGGTGACGGTCACCGGCCGGCCGGTCGCGCCGCAGCGGGGCGAGCTGGCCCGGGTGCCGGCCCTCGGTACCGGCGGCGTCGGCACCATGAGCACCGACTACGGCCCGGCCGCCTGGGCGCCCGCCTACTCCGGCAACTACACGGTGGCCAACCGCCCCACCGACTACCGGATCAACTACGTGGTCATCCACGTCACCCAGGGCTCCTACGCCGGGTCGATCAGCTGGTTCCAGAACCCGTCGGCGAAGGTGAGCGCGCACTACACGTTCCGTTCCGCAGACGGGGCGGTCACCCAGTCGGTCCGCGAGAAGGACATCGCCTGGCACGCCGGCAACTGGACGTACAACACCCAGTCCATCGGGATCGAGCACGAGGGGTACGTGGACGACCCCAGCTGGTTCACCGACGCCATGTACCGCGCGTCCGCGGCGCTGACCCGCAACCTCGCGAACAAGTACGGCATCCCGAAGGACCGCAACCACATCATCGGCCACATCGAGGTGCCCGGGGCGACGCACACCGATCCCGGCCCGAACTGGAACTGGACGTACTACATGCAGCTGGTCAACGGCGTGACCGGCATCGGCAGCGGCACCGTGAACACCGGTGGCGGGAACCTCAACGTCCGTTCCGGCCCCGGGACCAACTACGCCGTCGTCGGCTCGGTCGCCCACGGCGCGACCGTCAGCATCTACTGCCAGGCCATCGGCACCAGCGTCACCGGCACGTACGGCACGAGCAACATCTGGAACCGGATCGGCACCAACCAGTACGTCTCCGACGCGTACGTGCTGACCGGATACAGCGGCTTCATCCCGAACGTGCCGCGCTGCTGACCCGTACGGCGGCTGGGCCCTGGCGGCGCTAGTCGACCTCCGGGTCGGCCAGCGCCGGCAGCCGTACCGTCACCCGTAGCCCCGGCCCGGTCGCCGCCGCCGTTTCCCCGGGGGTGGCGTCGGAGAGTTCGACGCCACCACCCGCCCGGCGGACCAGCTCACGCACGATCGCGAGACCCAGCCCGGCGCCGCCGTCGTCCCGGGCCCGGGCGTCGTCCAGCCGGGTGAAGCGGGCGAAGACCCGCTCCCGGTCGGCCGCCGGGATGCCCGGCCCGTCGTCGGTCACGGTCACCAGGTGGTACGCCCCGGCCGCCGGCCCCGCGCCGCGCGGGGCGGGCACCGGCGGGTCGGAGTGCGGGCCGGTGACCGCCAGCAGCACCTCGCCGTGGGCGTGCCGCAGCGCGTTCTCCACCAGGTTGGCGAGCACCCGGCGCAGCTCCCCCGGGTCGCCCTCCGTCCAGAGCGGCCCCGGCGGCGGCGCGACGCGTACCGGCGGCGACGGGTAGCGGCCGGCGACGGAGCGCAGCAGCTCACCCAGCTCCACCGGACCGACCGGCCGGGCCGGGGCAGCGCCCGGCCGGGCCGTCTGCTCGTCGAGGCGGGCCAGCAGCAGCAGGTCGTCGACGAGGCGGCCCAGCCGCTCGGTGTCGGCGAGCAGGTTCTCCGCCACCGCCGGCCAGTCCGTCGCGCCGCCCAGCCGGCGGGCCACCTCCAGCTCCGTACGCATGTTGGTCAGTGGGCTGCGCAGCTCGTGCGCGGCGTCGGCGACGAAGGCCCGCTGCCGGGCCCGGGACGCCTCCAGCCGGTCGAGCATGTCGTTGAGGGTGACCGCCAGCCGCTGGATCTCGTCCCGCCCGGCCGGTACGGGCAACCGCCCCGGGCCGGCCCGCCCGGTGATCTCGGCGGCGCCGCTGCGCAACGCCTCCACCGGGCGCAGCGTCGCGCCGATGACCCGCCAGGCGACCACGGCCAGCCCGGCGACCAGCAGTGGGAAACCCACCAGCAGCAGGACCCTGACCACCCGCAGGCTGTGCCGCACGTCGGTCATCGACTTGGCGACCAGCACGGTGAGCGGCTCATTCGGGGTCCCGGCCGGCACGGTCACCACCCGGACCGGGCCGTCGAGGCCGACCCGCCGCCCGTCCACGACGAGGCGTTGGCGCTGCCCGGCGCGGAGCTGGTCGGGGCGGAGCATGGGCACGAGCCGGTCGGCGTCGATCGAGGCGGCCCGTACCCGGCCCTGGGCGTCCACCACCTGCACCCGGAGCTGGCCGCCGGCCACCGGCAGCGGGTCGGGCAGGGCCTCCTCGGCGGCGAGCAGCGCGACCGCGTCGGCGGTCCGGAACGCCTCGGCGTCGACCGTGCGCTGCAGGGTCCAGCCGAGCGCGCCGAGCAGCACCAGCCCGCCGAGCGCCAGCCCGACGCTCAGCCCGGCCACCCCGATCACCAGCAGCCGGGCGCGCAGGCCGAGTGTCAGCAGGGGACCCTTCCCGTACCGGAGGCGATAAGAAGGCGCCCTTCCTTTCGCTGTCATGTGGCGAGCCGGTAGCCGGCGCCGCGGACGGTCTCCAGCCGGTCGCGGCCGATCTTGCGGCGCAGGTAGCCGACGTAGACCTCGACGGCGTTCGGGGCGGTGTCGAGGCTGGCGTCCCAGACGTGGTCCAGCAGTTCGGTCTTGGAGACGACCTCGCCGGGCCGGCGCATGAGGTAGTCGAGCAGGGCGTACTCGCGGGTGGTCAGGGCCACCTCGACGTCGGCCCGGGTGACCCGCCGTCGCGCCGGGTCCAGCCGCAGGTCGCCGACGGTGAGCACGGTGGGGCGTTCCGGCGCGCCCCGGCGCAGCAGCGCTCGCAGCCGGGCCAGCAGCACCACGTACGAGAAGGGCTTGGTGAGGTAGTCGTCCGCCCCGCAGTCCAGCCCGTCGGCCTGGTCGTACTCGCCGTCCTTGGCCGAGAGCATGAGCACCGGCAACCAGTGCTCCTCGGCCCGCAGCCGGCGCACCACCTCGTACCCGGACAGGCCGGGCAGCATCACGTCGAGGATCATGGCGTCGTAGCCGCCGTGCCGGGCGGCGTCCAGGCCGGCCGGCCCGGTGGACGCCACGTCCACCGCGAACCCCTCGGCCTGCAGGCCCCGCTGCAACGCGAACCCGAGCCGCGGCTCGTCCTCCACCACCAGCAACCGCACCCGTCCAAGGGTGCCACCGGGTGACCCTCCCTAGGGATTCTCCTCAGCGCCGTCACAGCGACCGGCGTGCACCATTACGGTCAGGAGGTGTCCAACATGCCCGTACTGAAGAACCGTGCCGTGCTGCGCTGGCTGGTCCCGGTGGCCGCGGGGGTCGTCGTGATCGGCGGCGGCGCCGCGGTCGGCACGTTCGCCGCCGGGGCCGAACCGGCCCTGCCGCCGCGTACCGCAGCCCAACTCCTGGACGACCTGCGCACTTCCCGCCTTGACGGGCTCTCCGGCACAGTGGTGCAGCGCGCCGACCTCGGGCTGCCGCCGATCGCCGAGATGGCCGGCACGGCCAGCGGCAACGAGCTGGCCAGCCTGCTCACCGGCACGCACACCCTGCGGGTCTGGTACGCGGGCCCGGACCGGCAGCGGCTCGCCCTGGTCGACACGCTCGGTGAGCAGGACCTGCTGCGTAACGGCCGGGACGTCTGGACGTGGAGCAGCCGGACCAACACCGCCTCGCACCGGACGCTGTCGGCGGGTGAGGCGACGCTGCCGTCGGCGCCGGCCACCCCGGCCGACGCCGCCGACCGGGCGCTCGCCGCGATCGACCCGACCACCGAGGTCACCGTCGGCCGCTCCGCCCGGGTGGCCGGGCGGGACGCGTACGAGCTGGTGCTCAGCCCGCGCGACCCCGACTCGCTGGTGCACCAGGTGCGGATCGCGCTGGACGCGAAGGAGCACGTGCCGCTGCGGTTCGAGGTCCTCGCCGACGGCGCCGGCCAGCCGGCGTTCGAGGTGGCCTTCACCCAGGTCGACTTCCGCACCCCGGACGCGGACCAGTTCCGGTTCAACCCGCCGCCGGGCGTCAAGGTCACCGAGGCGCCGGCGACCGGCGAGCGCGGGCCGGCCGGGAAGCACCTCCCGGACCCCGACGTGCGGCGGCCGGGCGGCCCGGACGTGCGTACGGTCGGCACCGGCTGGACCACGGTGGTGGTAGCCAAGCTCGACGCGGCCGGTCCGGCGGGCGGCCCGCAGACCGGCGCGAAGTCGGCGCCGGCGGACGCCGACGCGGTGGCGAAGGTGCTCGGCGGCCTGCCGAAGGTGAGCGGTGACTGGGGCAGCGGGCGACTGCTGACCGGGAAGCTGTTCAGCGTGCTGCTCACCGACGACGGTCGGGTGCTGGCGGGCCTGGTGACGCCGGAGCGGCTCTACCAGGCGGCCCGGGGCTGACCCGGGAGCAGGGACCCGTCGGGGGTCCGGCCGGCGCGAGCCGGTCGGGCCCCCGGTTCGTGTGCGGGGAGGGATCCGAGACGCTTCGCGGCGCGGCGGCGTGACGGGGTCGCGGACGGCCGGGCACGCTTGGTCCACGGCGCGGGGACGCGGTATCTTTCTCAGTTCAGACACAAAAAGGAATGGCCCGTTAAAGCCATTCCTTGAGCCATTCTAGCCAACAAGGAGCCGGCTTGTCAACGCACCCCGAGGTATCGGATGGGCTGCACCAGGACGACGAGATCGGTCGCGAGCAGGAATACGTCTCGATGCTCTACGACCGGCTGGACGGCATGCGCGAGCAGGCCGCCCGGCGGCTCACCGAGGAGTTGCGGAACACCGGCGGCACGTTGCAGGCCCGCTCGCAGCGCGACTCCGCCGTCCGGATGTACGCCGAGCAGGTCGAACAGTTCTCCGCCGTGGAGAGCGGGCTCTGCTTCGGCCGCCTCGACGGCGACGACGGCTCCCGCCGCTACATCGGCCGGATCGGCATCTTCGACACCTCGGGCGACTACGACCCGCTGCTGATGGACTGGCGGGCCCCCGCGGCCCGGGCGTTCTACCTCGCCACCGCCGCCAACCCCCAGGGGGTACGCCGGCGGCGGCACCTGCGCACCCGGGAGCGGAAGGTCACCGGGCTCAACGACGAGGTGCTGGACATCGCCACCGCCTCCCCCACCGCCCACGAGGAGCTGACCGGCGAGGCGTCCCTGCTCGCCGCGCTCAACGCCGGCCGCACCGGCCGGATGCGTGACATCGTCGAGACCATTCAGGCCGAGCAGGACCGGATCATCCGGGCGGACCTGCCGGGCGTGCTGGTGGTGCAGGGCGGCCCGGGCACCGGCAAGACGGCCGTGGCGCTGCACCGCGCCGCGTACCTGCTCTACACGCACCGCCAGCAGCTCTCCACCCGGGGCGTGCTGCTGGTCGGGCCGAACGCCACCTTCCTGCGCTACATCTCCCAGGTGCTGCCCGCGCTGGCCGAGACCGGCGTGCTGCTGCGTACCCAGGCCGACCTCTTCCCCGGCGTACAGGCCCGGCGCGCCGAGCCGGCCGGGACCACCGCGCTGAAGGGACGCGCGGTGATGGTCGAGGTGCTGGCGAACGCCGTACGGGACCGGCAGTGGGTGCCCGACGAGCCGCTGGAGATCGAGCTGCCGCAGCGGGAGATGCTCACCCTCGACCCGGCAGTGGTGCGGGAGGCCCGGGACCGGGTGCGCCGGTCGAACCGCCCGCACAACCTGGCCCGGGCGCTGTTCGACATCGAGATCGTGCACGCGCTCGCCGCGCAGGTGGCCGAGCGGATCGGCGCCGACCCGCTCGGCGGGGAGAATCTGCTCTCCGCGGCCGACGTCGCCGAGATCCGCCGGGAGCTGCGCGAGGACCCCGAGGTCCGGGCCACGTTGGACCAGCTGTGGCCGGTGCTCACCCCGCAGCGCCTGCTCGCCGACCTGTACGCCGACGCCGCGCGGATCGCCGCCGCCGCACCGATGCTCACCGACGCCGAGCGGGCGCTCCTGCACCGCGAACCGGGCGGCTGGACGCCGGCCGACGTGCCGCTGCTGGACGAGGCGGCCGAGCTGCTGGGCGAGGACGAGCGCGCCGCGACGGCCCGCCGGGAGCGGATCCGGTCACTGCAACGCGAGTACGCCGAGGGCGTGCTGGAGATCGCCCGGGGTTCCCGGTCGATCGACGTCGAGGACGAGGCGGACGGCGGCGAGATCCTCGGCGTCACCGACCTGCTCGACGCCGACCGGCTGCTGGAACGGCAGGAGGAGTCCGAGCGGCTGACCACCGCGCAGCGCGCCGCCGCCGATCGGAGCTGGGCGTTCGGGCACGTCATCGTCGACGAGGCGCAGGAGTTGTCGCCGATGGCGTGGCGGCTGCTGATGCGCCGCTGCCCCAGCCGGTCGATGACGATCGTCGGCGACGTGGCGCAGACCGGTGCCCTCGCCGGCACGCCGTCCTGGGCCGAGGCCCTCGCCCCGTACGTGGCGGACCGGTGGCGGCTGGAGGAGCTGACCGTCAGCTACCGCACTCCCGCCGAGATCATGGCGGTCGCCGCCAGTGTGCTCGCCGCGATCGACCCGGCGCTGCGCCCGCCCCGCTCCGTACGCGCCAGCGGCGTACCGCCGTGGGACCGGACGGTCGACGCGGACCGGCTCGCCGCCGAACTGGTCGAGGCGACGGCGCGGGAGGCGGCCGGCCTGACCGACGGGCGGCTCGGGGTCATCGTGCCGGCCGGCCGGGTGGCGGAGCTGGGCACCGCGGTGACCGCCGCGTTGCCGGAGGCCGCCGTGGGCGAGCAGCCGGAGCTGGCGAGCCGGGTGGTGGTGCTCACCACCGAGCAGGCCAAGGGCCTGGAGTTCGACTCGGTGCTGGTGGTCGAGCCGGACCACATCGTCGCCGAGTCCCCGCGCGGCCACAGCGACCTCTACGTCGCCCTCACCCGCGCCACCCAACGCCTCGGCATCCTCCGCACACCCTCCTGACCCCGGTTGACCATGAGGTTGGCGGCGATCTCGATCTCCACGAGTGCCGCCAACCTCATGATCGACAAGCCGGGGCCTGCCCCTCAGCCTGGGTGGGGTCGTTCGTCGGTGAAGTTGCCGACCTGGGCGCCGGAGCTGGACGCGTCACTGGTGGAGCCGCCGGCCGGGGTGCTCAGGCCGCCGGTGGTGGCGTCGCCGGTGGTGGTCGGGGCCACCTTGCCCCGGTGCCGCTCCGGCTGCCGGGCCAGCCGGCGGGCGCTGGCCGGGCCGGCCGTACCGCCGGTCGTGGTGACCGCCCCCTGACCGCGGGTCGGCCCACCGTCGCGCAGCACGTTCGGATCGACCGGAGTGTGCGCCGGATCGTCCGGGTCCTCCTCCTGGATCACCCGCAGCACGTCGGTCTGCGGCACGGTCACCTCGTCGAGCGCGCCCTCGCCGTACACGCCGCCGGCAATCCGGTCCTCGGCCCGCCGGGCGGCCTCCTGCCGCATGTCGTCCTCACGCACGTCAACCACCTCGCAGCATTCTCGGGATCCTGGTTGCGTGCCCGGCGACCGACGGCCCAAACCCGGTACGGCCGCCCGCCCGGATTCCGGTACGGCTGCCCGAAAGAACCGGACACTCCGCCGCATACCGGATGCGCGCGGAACGGGCTGGGCTGGGCCCACCGGGGACGGGGCCGGAAGGACGACTTTCGGCCGCCGGTCTGTGTTACCTCTCCCGGGCCCTCGGGTAGACGCGGGGTGCCCCCGCCACGAAACGCGAACCGTGCCGTGGCCGAAACGCGGTAGCGGGGCGAGGGCAACTCATCGCATCCGAGGAGGACAAGATGAGCACGCAGGCTGCGTCCACCAGGCCGATGAACCGGCCGGCGCAGGAGGCGCCCAACCGGATGGCCATGCAGGAGGCCCCGACCCGCCAGATGCCGATGATGGAGGATGGTCACCGGCACCCGGCACCGTCTCCGGGCACCGAGACCAAGCACTCCCTGCTCACCACGGAGTTCTGGGTCTACGCCATCGCCGTCGCGGGCGTCATCGTCGCCGCGTACTGGCCCGGCGGGAGCGGTAACGGCCTGAACCTGGCCAACCCGAACCTGTCGTGGTGGTTCCTGACGGTCCTGACCGGCGCGTACCTGTTCAGCCGCGGTCTGGCCAAGGCCGGTAGCGAACGGCACTCGATGGCAGAGCGCCGCGCCGCCCGGCGTTGAGTGAGCAACACCTGAGAGCGGCGGTGGCCCCGGGATTCGTCCCGGGGCCACCGTCGTCGTTCGTCCCTTGTGCCGCTAGTCCGGCGACTACTCGAAGTCGCCGCCGTCCTCGTCGCCGCCGAAGCCTTCGAAGGCGTCCTCGATCAGTTCACCGGCGACCATGCCACCGACCACGCCGAGGGCACCGGCGGCCAGCATGCCGCCCATCCCCGGGCCGCGGTGACCCTGGTGGCCGTACTGGCCGGGGTGGCCGTAGTGGCCGGGCTGGCCCGGCGGCATCCCGAAGCCCTGGGCGCGCAGGTTGCCGTAGCGCGAGGTGGTCTCGCGCAGCCAGCCGTCCACCAGCTGCGCCCAGTCGGTCCGGCCGGCGTCGGTGTGCGGCACGGCGTACCGGCCGATGACGTCCTGCCCGCCGGTGAAGAAGCCGCCGCGCTTGTCGCACTCCAGGATCACCTCGACGCCCTGCTGGCTGGTCACGAAGGTCAGCTCGACCTCGTTGACCGTCTGCGCGTACTGCGGCGCGGCGAAGAACTCGATCTCCTGGTAGAACGGCAGCGTCTGCTGCACGCCGTAGATGTGGCCGCGCTCCAGGTCGGCGTGCTTGAACCGGAACCCGAGCGCCTGGAAGGCCTCGAGGATCCGCTCGTGGACCGGCAGCGGGTGCACCGCCACGTGGTCCAGGTCGCTCTTGTCGACGGCCCGGGCCACCGCCACCTCGGTACGCAGCCCCATGGTCATGCCGTGCAGGCGCTGCCCGTAGACGTCGGTCACCGGGGTCTCCCACGGCACGGGGAGCTGGAAGGGAATGGCGAGCTGCTGCTTCGGGGCCAGTTCCAGCCGGCCGCTCACCGGCATCCGGTGGAACTCCATCAGGCCGGCGTACTCGGAACCGCCGCTCTCGACCTCCACCCGGGTGACCAGGCCGATGCTGATCTGCTCGATGCTGGCCGGCGCGTCACCGCCGACCAGGTTCACCTGCCCTTCGAGGGTGAGGCCGGGCCGGGTGTTCGGGTTGGTCAGCACCGTGTCGACGCTCGGGCCGCCCACGCCGAACGCGCTCAGCATCTTCTTGAAGACCATCGCCACTCCGCTTCCGCCATCGGCACGCTCCACCGTGGAACGCGCAGGGCCAGGAAGGGCACCCTAACCTGGGGAACTGTGAAGTGCCTGTGAGCCCTGCCGTCAGCCGGCGTCCACCACGATCAGCTCACCGACCTGATCGTCGATCTGCCGGCGCGCCTCGTGAGGGTGGCGACGGCCGCCTCGGCCACCGGCCCGCTCGGTGCTGGTCGCGATCCCCACCCTGGTGATCTTCTTCCTGCTGCACGTCCGGGGCCTGACCCAGGGAGCGTCGAAGGGGTGACAGGCCATGTCGGGCCGGCCGCCCCCTACGGCACGTCCAAGCCAGTAGGAGCGGTATGCCTGTGAGTCATATTTATGCCTGGCAGGCATATCGCTCATCGTGGTTCGGCCGCCCGGGGGCCGGTCACCGTAGGCGACCGGCAGCAGCACGCTCCTGACCGAGACGAGCGGCCATGACCAATCCGACCCTCGTCCACCTGCGCCACGCGCGGACCAGCCTGGTGCTCGACGCGCGCGGGCCCGGTCTGCCCCGGATCGTGCACTGGGGCGCCGACCTCGGCCCCCTCGCTGCCGACGACCTGCCCGCCCTGGTCGACGCCACCGTCCCGCCGGTGGTGCCGAGCAGCTTCGACGCGCCAGCGGTGCTGTCGCTGCTGCCCGAGGCGAGCGCCGGCTGGGGCGGCCGGTCCGGCCTGTCCGGCCACCGCGACGGACGGGTCCACCGCCTTCCGCCTGGCCGGGCTCGACGTGCTCGACGAGCCCGCCGGGCCGGTCGACACGGCGGTGCTGCCCCGGGTGATGATGTGCCCGCCGCCCCGGACCGGAGCCGCGTGGCCGCCGGCGGGAAGGCGGTGCGCGTATCCGATGGGGAGCGGGACCACGGCGGGGCCGGGGCCGCGCGGGTGACCGTGCGGGCGGCGGACCCGGGCGCGGGGTTGTCGATGACCGTCGGGCTGACGCTCTTCCCGACCGGGCTGCCCGGCGGTGCTGGAACTGGCCCCGCCGGCCTGGCTGGCCTCGGCCGACGGGGTCACGCTGAGCGGCTCGGCGCTGGCCTCGGTCGGGCTCCAGGTGCCGGCCCTGCACCCCGAGCAGGCCCTCCTGCTGGAGGTCACCGCCGCCCCGTAGTCATCGCTGGCAGCCGGGCCTGTCCGGGCCGGAGAATTCTTGAGAATTCTCCGGCCCGGATGTCGAGAACCGGGGTGGCGGCTTCTACCTGAGGGTGGAAGCACCGAGAATCGGTGCACAGGCGTGAGGAGCGAACCGTGAAGTACATGCTGCTGATGCAGTTCAGCGCCGCCGGGGCCGACTTCCCGTCGATCGACACCTGGACGCCGGAGGAGATCCAGGCGCACATCGGCTTCATGCGGGAGGTCAACGCGAAGCTCACTGCCGCCGGGGAGTGGGTCCAAGGGGAGGGCCTGGGCGGGCCGCAGCAGGCGCGGATCGTCCGGGCCGGCGAGAACGGCGCCCCGGTGGTCACCGAGGGGCCGTTCGCGGAGACCAAGGAGTTCCTCGCCGGCTGGTGGATCGTCGACTGCGAAACCCCGCAGCGGGCGGTCGAGATCGCGGCGTACATCTCGACCGCGCCCGGGCCCGGCGGTCGGCCGCTGAACATGCCGATCGAGGTGCACCCCGTGATGTCGGCGCCGCCGCAGGAGATGTGACCGCTGGGCCTACCGGACCGCACCGTCGAGGACCTGCTGCGCGAGCTGGCGCCGCAGGTCCTCGGCGTGCTCGCCCGGCGGTTCGGCGACTTCGCCACCGCCGAGGACGCGGTGCAGGAGGCGCTCCTGGCCGCGGCCACCCAGTGGCCGGCAGACGGGTTGCCGGACAATCCGCGCGGTTGGCTCGTCCAGGTCGCGTACCGCCGGATGGTCGAGCTGGTCCGGGCCGAGACCGCGCGCCGCGACCGGGAGGAGCGCGCGACCCGCCGGGAGGGCGACCACCGACGGACGGCACCGGCCGCGGACGAACCGCTGATCACGGACCGGGACGACACCCTGGTCCTGCTCTTCCTCTGCTGCCACCCGACGCTGTCCACCGCGTCGGCGATCGCACTGACCCTGCGGGCGGTGGGCGGGCTCAGCACCGCCGAGATCGCCCGCGCCTTCCTCGTCCCGGAAGCCACGATGGCGCAGCGGATCAGCCGCGCCAAGCAGCGCATCCGCTCCTCCGGTCTGCCGTTCCGGATGCCCGACGCGGGCGAGCGGGAGTCCCGGCTCGCCACGGTGCTGCACGTGCTGTATCTGATCTTCACCGAGGGGCACACGGCCAGCCTCGGCGACGACCTGCGCCGGGTGGACCTGTCCGAGGAGGCGGTCCGGCTGACCCGGGCGATGCACGCGCTGCTGCCCGACGACAGCGAGGTGACCGGGCTGCTCGCCCTGATGCTGCTCACCGATGCCCGCGCCGCCGCCCGGACCGGCCCGTCCGGCGAGCTGATCTCCCTGGCCGATCAGGACCGCAGCCGGTGGGACGCCGCCGCGATCACCGAGGGGACCACGTTGGTCACCCGGGCGATGGCCCGGGGGCCGGTCGGGCCGTACCAGTTGCAGGCCGCCATCGCCGCGCTGCACGACGAGGCACCCACCGCCGAGCAGACCGACTGGCCCCAGATCCTCGCCCTCTACCAGGTGCTGGAACGCCTCTCCGGAAACCCGGTGGTCGCGCTCAACCGCGCGGTGGCAACGGCGATGGTGCAGGGCCCGGCCGCCGGGCTGGACGCCCTCGCCACGCTCTCCGCCGACCCCCGGCTGGCCGGCCACCATCGCCTCGACGCCGCCCGGGCACACCTGTACGAGATGGCCGGCGACCGGGACTCGGCGGTGGCGCACTACCGCGCCGCCGCCGGGCGGACCACCAGCCGGCCCGAGCAGGAGTACCTGCTGATGCGGGCGGCGCGGCTGGCCAGC